>JAZFRV010000024.1:0-8664 GCA_036445875.1 Anaerolineales bacterium | reverse complement strand
TAGATTGGTAAGATAATAACATAACCAAAAGATTACATCAACTACCTTATGACCTCGATATACCAAAAAGGGGGATAATTTCCAGAGCTAAATCCATCCAATTTTGGGTTTGAGAGAACCAGCTCTTGGCGGAAGAACAGCGGTATTACTGGCAAATCCTCCTCAAAAATAGTTTGAACTTGAGCTAGCGCCTCAATAGTTTCATCCGAATCGGGCAATGTTGTTGAAATGATGTTACAAGCTGCATCGTAAGAATACATGCTGTAACCGGTTGCATTGGCTCCACCCCACCCTTTTGGATATGATGGATATAGCCCAGGAATTTCATCAGTTATAAACAAACGGCAATACTGGTAAGATCCTGTCGCCCAGGCAAATAGAGCTAAATCAAACTGCCGTCCAAAAACCGGTCCCTCAGGACCGGGAGCCAGCAACTCAGAAGCGGGCAAGATCTCGATCTCTACCTCAATACCACAATACTGTAAATCCTGCTGGATTAACAATGCAGAGCTGGGTATATCAGTCACCCCGGCTGCCAAGAGAATCAACTGAAATAGTGTGCCATCCTTTAGGTCTTTGATGCCTTGTGCGATACGGGCAGAATCAGGGTTTTGATCATGGTCAATCCAACCAACTTGCTCTAATAAATCCATGGCAACTTCTGGCTGGTAAGGATTTCCGGCTGACTGAGCATCTATTCTGGGATCACCAGGAATGAAAAAACTCTCAATAACAGAACCGGCATCCCTTCTTTCCTCAGAGATAGCCTCCCTATTAATACATTGGGCCATTGCCTGCCTCGTGCGAGAATCCTCCAGAAGGATCCGTTTTGAATCCAGCGAGTTTATCCCAAAACTGATCTGCTCCCAGGCATCTCCTTCAACGTAAACAATATTAAGATCTCCTTCCTGCTCCCGGATTTCAATTTCTGGAAGATACTCAAACAATCCAGGTTCATTGGCAACAACTGCGCATTCACCAGAAAAATATGCCGCTAGAGCTTCTTCACCACCATCCACAAATCTAAAAACCAGGGAGTCGTAGACTGGCAGATCTTTTGAGTTCAAATGATAATTTTCGTTCTTCATCAAGGTGATATGATCTCCAAGAATCCATTCTGTGATTCGGTATGGTCCCCAACTAAGTGGCTGGCGGGAAGTACTTTCCGAGTTCACAATTTCTTCCAGAGTAAGGTTTGCCAAAAGGTGTTGCGGCAGAGGGGAGAAAAAATATTCAGGATAAGAATATACTCCTAGGAATCCCGGTACACCTTTCCAGACGATTGTATTTTCATCTTCTATAGTGTAACTGGAGGTATATCTAATTTTCAGGGGTCCACCAGATCCATACAAATCCCGGGCGACCCAATACGAAAACTCGGAGTCCACTGCTGTCAATTGAGTACCATCAGCCCAAGTAATCCCGGTTTTGATTGGAAATCTGATTTCTACTTGATCAAGGATTACTGGCGTTTGATGTTGGAAAATACTCAAACAATCTAACGAGGTGCATTCAGCCGGCCGGTATTCAACACCACTCGCTAATATGGTCAGGTTGCCTTTTGAGTCAACAATCTTGTCTCCCGGATAAACTTCAACCGGGACTACAATAACCAGTCCATTTTCCTGGGATGGGATATCTTCCAGCAGCGCAGAAAAATATTGAAAATCTACCTGATCTACAGGGGAATCATAAATAGCCTGACGGATAATGGTTGCAGATGTGGATTGATCTCCATAAAGAAATAACGAATTTGGTTCATCCCCCAGGCAAATTGATAATGTCCTTTCCGGAACAGGAGATGGCATCACTTCCAGAAGATCATTCTCATCAGTTGATTTTGAGTTCTCAAGTACCTGGATACCCTCTTCCATACAGGAAGAAAGCAGAACTAATAAAATTAATAAGAAAGGGAAGATAGATTTGTTCTTTAAAACCATGGGATTTTATCTTCTTCAACTTCTCTCAACCGCATATAAGAACGGTATCGTTCCGGGTGTATTTGTTTATTCTTAACCGCAGAAATAATCGCACAATCGGGTTCGTGGACATGGGAACAATCACTGAAACGACAGTTATGAAGCAGGTTGCTGATTTCCCGGAAATAACCGTCTACTTCCTCGGGAGTGATATCCCAAAGATCCAGGGCTTTTAATCCCGGAGTATCTGCCACATATCCCCCCCCGCTCAAGGCAACAAGTTTCCTAGAAACAGTTGTATGTTTACCTTTCTGAGTTGCCTCACTAACTTCCTTAACTGCCAAGCCCAATCCTGGTTGAATTAAATTTAATATGGTGGTCTTTCCAGATCCGGAAGGGCCAGCAAATAAGTTGGTTTTTCCGATCAATTGTTTTTTCAAAGTATTAATTCCACGTCCCTTTATCGCTGATGTGTAATGGACTGGATAATCAATTTTTTGATAGCGGCTGAACAATTCCCGAGCTTTCCTCATTCCGGATAAATCAATCTTGTTGGCAACGATGATTGCTGAGATCTCTTCTCTTTCGGCGATGACCAGGAATCTATCCAGCATTCTTAATTTGGGTTCCGGTTGAGTTACAGAAAAGACAAAGACGGCTTGATCAAGATTGGCAATTATCACCTGCTGAAATTCCCCTCTTGCTGTAGGAGCCATCCGGTAGATCATGCTCTGACGGGGTTCAACCTCTTCGATCATCCCTTCTCGCTCATCCCGCCTTGATAGCTGGACCCAATCCCCGATTGCCACGATATCCCCCAATTTGCGGCCCTGCTTTAATCTCCCTCGGAGCTGAGAGACTATCTCACCCTCACTGGTTTCCACAGTGAAAAAACCAGATTGGGCCTGGATTACTCTTCCTCGTAGGAAATCACTCACAAATAAGCTTTCCTCATTTAGTTCCTATTCTCCCTCATCGGGATCCGGAATGTACCAAACACCGATCTCAGCTTCCCAGGGATAGTAGCGAAGGATCTGGTTAAAGTAAAGTTCTACAACTCGGCGGAAGATCGGTGCAGCAACATCTGAGCCTTCACCAGCATTCTCAGCGATCACAACTACCGCAATATCCGGTTTGTTTTCATTTTGATTATTTGTATATCCCGCAAACCAGGCATGAGATTCACCTGATCCGGATTCCGCTGAACCGGTTTTACCTGCCACAGGAATTTGTAATCCCCGGATGCGATGATTTGCGGTTCCCCGCGGATTTTCAACAACCTGCACCATGGCATTTTTTATGATATTAAGGGTAGTGCTGCTGATGGGCAGTTCCCCCACTTGAACGGGTTCAAAACTAAAAACCTCTTCCCCTCCGGAGGATCGAATGCTCTCCACAAACTGGGGTCTATATATCGTTCCCCCATTTCCAATCGCGGCCATAAATTGAGCCACTTGGAGGGGAGTTACTAAACTTTCTCCTTGGCCGATCGCTAAATTTGTAGCGTCTAATTCCGATCGCGGAACTGGAATATTTCCGGCCTCTTCTTCAATTGTCCCGATACCTGTCACTGATCCCAATCCAAACCCCCTCGCCATTTCTGATATTGCATCCGTAAGACCTTTCCGATAAAGATCCAGTCCAATATGCCAGAAATACGGATTGCAGGACCGCATTAATCCTTCAGTAAGTGTTAAAACACCACTTGGGGGCGTTTCATCGTCTTCGAGGAAGTGGTCGTATGTCCAGTCGGTCAGGGTTACTCCTCCAAGTTCCTCAAAAAAATAACCGCAGTCGTAGATATCCCCCGCCTGGAATTCGCCGCTTTCCAGACCTGCTGCCATGGTGATTATTTTAAAAACTGATCCAAGGGGATATAAACCCTGAGTGGCTCGATTCAGGAAAGGTGTTTTCCGATCCGCTTTATAGTATTCCTGAAGCAGCAAACTGGAATTGTAATAGTTGGAATTAAAGGCATTGGGATCAAAATGAGGATTAGATACCATCGCCAGAACACGCCCTGTATCCAATTCGATCACCACGATGGCGCCGTTATATCCATAAAGAGCTTTCTGAACTTCCAGCTGAAACTCTTTGTCAATAGTTGTATATATTTCTGATGCGGGACCGGCCTCGGATCGAGCCAATTGAGACAGGATCTCTCCCTCTCCATCGACCATATAGAGGATTCCGCCCCGGTCTCCAGCCAGGTAAGTTTCTCCCCAATTTTCCAGGCCCTGTCCGCCTACCTTTTCATCTCGCGAATATCCCAGAATCCTATAATCATCCTCTTCGGCTTCCTGGATCCAGCGCACATAGCCCATGGCTTGAGGAGCAGCACCGCCCCCAAAATAGTAGCGGCCATCAAACGTCCGTAGTAAGAGGCCGGTATTAGTATAGGATTCCAGAATACCCAATCGACCTTCAATTGTATCCATCGATAAAGCACCCAACGGAATATACCACTCTACATCGGGCGGAAAGTCTGCATACATGGCAGCGATCACTTCCGGCGGCATATCTAGATCTCTTCCCAATTCCTCCAGTAAATCCTCTTCTCTATCAAGGTCAATGTGGGATGGTGTTATACCCAAGGATATCGCTTCCGCATAAGCCACAATTACACTGCCTTCCCGGTCATATATATTACCCCGGGAGGGAACTATCCTGGTTAGTTGCAGTTGATTGTCTCCTTCCAGTTCCGGGAATATTAATGTTTTTGCCCACTTAATTCTCCACTCACCATCCGCCAGGGAGAGCATCATAATAATATCTCTGGACAATTCATCAATCAAATGGCTGACGTAATCTACGGAGATTGCCACCTGAGCCTGGGTTGGATCCATAAAGGATGACAATATTCGATATTCCAGGGTTTCCAGAGCAAGTTCCACAGCAAAATCATGATGCAGCTGAGTAAAATCTTCTTCACTGATCGATGTTTGACTTGGAGAATCTAAAAATTGATACATGGCCTGGAAATTACTTTCTTTCCAGTTGTTCAGGTATTCCACAGCTGTCGCTTCCACATCCGGAGTTTGAGTTGTTTGAACTACAGGGGTTGCTAAACCCGGAGTGGGAGTAAATTCTGACATTTGAGTATCATCAGGATTTGATTTATTACATCCCCCGAGGGTTATTAGCAGCAATATTAGCAGGAATATTTTTTTCATAACATAACACTCTTTGTTTATTCAGTGTCTCCGGCCAATATTTTTAAATAAGCCGGACAATGATATTGGATAGATTCCTGGCAGTGATTCGCAATACTCGAGTTCATCTCAAGATTTAGTTCTCCCAATATAAGGGAGAGATGACAAAGCGGCATACCCATCACATTCGCAAAACATCCCTTGAGTTCCTGGACGGGGTTAAACAAGTCGTTTTGAATTGCATAAGCACCCGCTTTATCAAAAGGATCACCGCTGTCAATATAGTCCTGGATTTCTTGTTCACTATACTCCCTCATCCAAACTTCTGTGAGCACAAGCTTCGAAAGGATTTGGTCCTTCTCTCGTTGATAGACGGTTATTCCTGAGAGAACCTGGTGATTTCTACCTTGTAGTTGTTCCAGGATATTTTTTGCATCCTCTTCATCTTTCGGTTTTCCGAGTATCTCCACACCATCTAAAACTATTGTATCTGCTGCGATGATAATTACATCCTCTAGAGTGCTCTGATCTATTCTTTTTGCTGCAGTCAGGGCTTTTTCTGATGCCAATCTGAGAACAAAGTCTGCTGGAATCTCTCCAGGTTGGATAAATTCACTGATATCTGCCTCCATGACTATAAAATGATCAATCAAATTTCGGAGGAGTGTTTGCCGTCGAGGTGATTTGGATGCTAGAATGAACTCAGTCATAGATAATATTGATCTGGTGACAGCATAGTATATTCTTGGTTTTCAACACAACAAATTCTATCACACCCTACTCTATTTATCTTTTACTCTTTTCGGGAGATCCCGGACCATGCTAATAAAACAGTAAGTCAGTTTTTGGCCAATTTTTGGTACAATGGCTTAGATTAAAAATGGTAAATTTGCGATCAAAAAAGGATTTTCTTCGAGTAATACTGATCATAATCAGCTTGCTGCTCCCAACGATTCCTGCGGGAGCTCAGGCGGGTAGATTTGTGGCTATCTCTCCCCCTGAGACAAGTGAGTTCCCCCTCATGACAGTGTATTTTAATATCACCGCGAGAGACGGCAGATTGGTTGCAGACATAATCAAAGACCAGGTTACGTTGAGAGAAAACGGAGTCAAGCAGAAAATCCTCGATTTCAAATCCCTTACTCCTGGCATTCAACTGGTTACTGCAATAAATATTTCTGCTCCTTTTGCAATCCAGGACATCACCGGAAAATCACGATTTGATTACATATCGGAAGCCCTGATCGAGTGGGGAAAACAAACTCCAACTTCCTTTCCAGATGATTTGAGTTTAATAACCAACGATGGATTAGAATTGACCCACATGGAAAACAGGCAGGATATGATCACAGCTCTGGAAGATTATTCCCCTCTCCTCAGAGATACTGAATCCAATTTTAATGTCCTGGCACGAGCTATTGAAATAGCATCGGATCCCGTCTATCAACAAGGTATGAAACGGGTAGTACTGCTCTTTACACAACCCATGACACCCGAAGGATCCGCTTCAATAGATAGTCTGATCTCAAGGGCAAAAGAAAGCCAGGTGATGGTTTATACAATTTTGGTGTCCTCTCCAGCATTTTTTACATCATCCGGAGCGCAGATTTTAGGAGATTTATCCACAGAAACCAACGGGGATTTCACCACTTTTTCCGGAGATGGACCTCTTCCAGACTTTGTCAGCTTATTTACTCCCCTCCGCAGTACATATTTGATTAGATATCAATCTCAAATTATTACTCCTGGATCCCATACTCTGGATTTAATTATATCCTCGGACTTGGGTGAGAGTAATGGACAAAGGCAATTCCCACTAGATGTACAGCCTCCAAATCCGATCTTTATCTCTCCTCCCAGGGAAATTACCAGGAAAATCATCCAATCCGGAGCTGATGATATATCCGACTCCAGATTTGTACCAGAGGGTTTTACTCTCGACATGATCGTTGATTTTCCTGATAGTCATCCCAGAGACCTTGAAGAAGTTATCTTCAGAGTCGACGGAGAGGTTGTATCAAGATTGACTTCACCTCCCTATAACCAGTTAGAATGGGATCTTCGTGAATATCAGACCAGCGCAGTTCATTACCTGACAATTGAGGCAGTAGACCTTCTTGGGCTCAGCAGACAAAGTATACCAACCCCTGTGGAAGTTATTTTAGATATCCCTCCACCATCCATCAGTACAATTTTTATTGAGAATGCAGCAGCTTTTATCGGCCTAGCACTGGTACTCACTCTGGGAATTCTGCTTTTTATATTCATCTCAAGGGGAACTATTAAACCTGTATTTAATTTTGGTAGAAATCGGTTCTTCCAGAAAGAGGGAAATGGCCAGAATCTTCCCTATCTTCTAAGAAAAACTGAACAAAAAAATAAGCTGCCACCCGAGCTGGATGATCGAGACCCCCTCAAAGTGAATAAACTTAATGCCTTCCGATTAGTTCCTATCAGTGATATATTGCAGCAACAAGATCCTGAACCAATCCGGGGGTGGGATGAAGAATTAATCCTTGGAAACGACCCCGATCCAAGAATTATCAATATCCCCCATCCTTCGGTTGCCAGGAAACATGCCCGGATAAATGTCCAACCCGATGGAGTACATGAAATTACAGACGAAGGATCTTCAGCAGGCACCTGGATCAACTATAAACAAATACCACCCAGTAAACCCCAACCGCTCAAGGATGGTGATATCATACACATCGGAGAAGCTGGTTTCCGATTCCAGGAAATGAACAGGGCAAGTGATTTACCAACCTCCGAGGAGAAAACAACTTGATCCCGAGTAAAAAGAATCACCTCCAGACAGCAGCAATAACCGATTCCGGAAGCCAGGGTAGGTTAAATGAAGATTCATTTCAGATCACTTCTTTTGCCATCAGCAAGAATGACGATACTCCTGTTTTGCTTTCTGTAGTCGCAGATGGGATCGGTGGTCATAAAGCAGGTGAGGTGGCTTCTAAAATCGCCGTGGATACTATTACTAGCTCGATTGCAGAAAGCGATATAAGCGATCCCCTGTGGGTACTAAAAAGCGCTCTCCTGGAAGCCAATCATAGCATTACTTCTGAAGCTGCTGAAGATGACGATATAAAAGGAATGGGTTCAACTGTTGCTTGCGCGTTAATCATTGATTCATCATTGTATATTGCAAACTTGGGTGACTCCAGAGTTTATATGATCCGGGATAACATCATTCGCCAGCTGACCGTTGATCATACCTGGGTTCAGGAAGCGCTGGATGTAGGAGTAATCAACTCCGAAGAAGCGCGCGGTCATCCTCGCAGACATCTTATTCGCAGCTATCTGGGGTCATCTGATCCAATTAAACCTGACCTGCGTTTATATCTAGCTGATAACGAAAACATAGAACAAGCAAAAGCTAACCAGGGGTTGCCTTTGCTGCCAGAAGATCAAATTCTGCTCTGCACGGATGGTCTAACTGACCTGCTTGCAGATGAAGAAATCCTTGATATCCTTCAAGGAAACGACACCCATGATGAAAAACTCCAAAAAATGGTTGATCTCGCAAATCTACGCGGCGGACATGACAACATCACCATCGTGCTGCTCCAACCACCCAG
>JAZFRV010000023.1:0-11763 GCA_036445875.1 Anaerolineales bacterium | reverse complement strand
CTGGCAAACTGCCATTACCAGTGGCCCGGGTTGTCGGAATAGGATTAATTCTGGTATCTCTCCCCATCGCATATTTGTTGTCACCCGCGTTTTTTGGCATTAGTGCTCTTTACTTAATCCTAAATTTATTTTATTCCTCCTGGCTGAAACACATACCCCTGATTGATGTATTCGTTCTGGCATCTTTTTATGTCCTGCGAGTAACAGCAGGCGTTACTTTAATTGAAGTGATACGCTTTTCTCCTTGGTTATACGTTGTGACATCCTTATTTGCCCTATTTATTGGGTTGGGGAAACGGCGAGCTGAACTGGTGCTTCAGATCGATAATTCCAACGGAACAAGACCCGTGCTGGAAGGGTATTCAATCGGCCTGCTGGATCAACTAATCAACATCGTCTCCGGGACAACCATCGTTGCCTATAGTTTGTATACATTTTCTGCCCCGAATCTGCCTGAAAATAATTCCATGATGCTGACTATACCTTTTGTCCTGTATGGAATCTTCCGGTATTTGTATTTGCTCCAAATTGGTGAAGGCGGGGCACCAGAAGATATTGCACTCTCCGACCGTCCCCTTCAAGGTTCGATTCTGCTCTGGTCATTTAGCATTTTGTTGATATTTTATATCTACTAATCCATGCCAGCTTTTACAGCTACAGCTCCCGGAAAATTCATTCTCTTCGGTGAACACGCGGTTGTCTATGGCGAACCTGCCTTAGCCTTCCCGGTCACCACCGTCCAAGCCCGGGCCAATGTGAATGCCCTCATCAAGGGAAACCCTGGTGAAATTTACATTGATGCGCCAGATATTTCCCTCTCTGCCTCTGTGTTGGAGTTGGATCCGGATCATCCCTTGCGAGCAGCGGTATATGCAGTGTTGGGTGAAAAAAGCCTGGGCGAAATCCCGGCCTGTAAGATTCAAGTATCATCCACAATTCCACCAGCATCAGGGTTGGGTTCAGGTGCAGCAGTCTCAGCAGCCATCATTAGGGCACTTTCAGCTTTTCTTGGTCAAAGACTAAATGATGAACAGGTTTCTCAGCTTGCTTTTCAAGTCGAAAAGATCCATCATGGCACTCCCTCGGGAATTGACAATACCGTCATCGCCTATCAAGAACCAATCTATTACCAAAAAGGTGAGCCTTTTCAATTTCTCTCAATTAATAAACCATTCTTAGTCCTGATTGCAGACAGCGGGAGACCCGGCCAGACCCGGGAGGCTGTTCAACAAGTTCATCAATATTGGATCAATGATCCGGAGAGATATGATTCAGTATTTAAGACAATCGGAAAAATTTCAAAGAAAGCAAAGGAATTGATCAATACCGGTTCTCCATGTGAGCTTGGCCCACTGATGGATGAAAACCACTCGCTGCTGCAGGAATTGGAAGTATCCTCGCCGGAATTGGACCGGCTTGTAAATGCTGCCAGGGAAGCCGGTGCGCTAGGAGCTAAAATGTCCGGCGGTGGACTGGGGGGAAATATCATCGCATTGGTTGATGAAGGAGCCGATCAAGTCATTGAGGCACTAAACTCAGCCGGTGCAGTTAATACCATCATCTCACCAATTTCAGCCAGCTAGATTTTGATTAAATAAATCCAATATTTACCCTGATCCTGATTTGAATCTGGATCTTTTTTACACTGCATCAGCCATAATTCGCCTTCTTTTGGTCTGAAACCGCTTGTGGTATGATAGGTTGGAATATTTTTAAGAAGGAGAAAAGCGAAAGATGAATATATCAATGTGGCGAAAAGCCCTTCAAATCATCCCCCGCATCACCAAAGAAGAATGGGAAGAGTTAGATTTGGTTTCTCGCTGGTTAATTGCCACCCGGGCAGCAGTTCTGATCACAACTTTCTTTTCTGCGACTTTCGCTGGCATATTTGCCTACCGCGTAGGAGAGTTTAATCTCTTGCGTTGGATATTGGTTGTTATCGGGTTATACCTCGCTCATGGAACAAACAATTTCTTGAACGACTACATCGATTTTGTTCGTGGCGTGGATGTTGATAATTATTACCGGGCGCAATACGGCCCCCAACCCCTGCTGCATGGACTGATGACTAAAAAAGAGCTGCTCACATATGCCGGCATTACCGGGGCAGTGGCTGCTTCCAGTGGAATTGCCCTGGGATTTATGCGGGGAGAATCCACCTGGCTGTTAATGGGCCTGGGAGCTTTTTTTGTGCTCTTTTATACCTACCCGTTAAAATATATTGCCCTCGGAGAATTCGCAGTCCTGGTAGTTTGGGGTCCTCTCATGGTTGCTGGTGGATATTATGTCATCACGGGATTACCCTGGGACTGGAATATTGTGGTTGCCAGTTTACCTCACGCTTTTGGTGTAACTTCAATGTTATTCGGAAAACACATTGATAAATTAAAGGCGGACAAGGACCTGAAGATCTACACTTTACCGGTAGTTCTGGGTGAAACCGTATCTCGCTGGACAATGACAGTGCTGCTGATTGCCCAATATCTGATGGTCTTTTATTTAATTTATACCGGTTTCTTCACACCAGTGATGCTATTGGTTTTACTGACAGTGCCTATCTTCAAACAAATCTGGCCCATACTTTCTAATCCGAAACCCGATGAAAAACCGGAAGACTTTCCGGATGTGTGGCCCAACTATTATGTTGCCGCAGCCTTCCATCACACTAGAAAATTCGGCGGTTGGTTTTTCCTGGCCATTATCATTGACACTTTTGTGAAATTGATTTGGCCGGCTTTCTGGACTTAAACAATAAGCTTGGGAGAGTTCCATAATCTTCAACTTAAAACAGGTCGGGGGAAAGGTCCGCCCTGTTTTCTTCTCTTGACCCTGCAACAGCCCCTGACTACAATACTTGTATGGAGAATAATGGAATGAATCAATCCGGAGACCAGTTGGTATTCCTAAAACTCGGCGGATCTCTTATCACCGATAAACACACGCCACGATCAGCTCGCCTGGATGTAATCAACCGCATCGCCCGGGAAATCACTAATGCTCTTCAAATCAACCCAGAGCTGCAAATTGTTCTGGGACATGGCTCCGGCTCTTTTGGCCATACTTCCGGGAAAAAACACGGAACCATCGACGGTGTCGATTCAGCAGCAGGATGGTTGGGATTTGCTGAAGTCTGGCATGATGCATCATTATTAAATAAGATTGTGCTCGATTCATTGGTAAAGGCAGGTTTGCCTGCGCTTGCATTTCCCCCTTCATCTTCAATAATCAGCCAGGATCGAAATATTATTACCTGGAATCTAAACCCCCTGCAATCTGCTCTTAGGCAGGGTTTAATTCCGGTGGTTTTTGGCGATGTGGTCTTTGATACTGCCCGCGGGGGCACCATTTTATCGACCGAAGATCTTTTTACACACTTAGCACTTAAATTAAATCCGGACCGGATTTTGCTGACTGGCCTAGATCCAGGAGTTTGGAACGATTTCCCGGTTTGCACCTCACTTCTGAAGGAAATCACCCCGGTTGAGCTTCCTCCCTTGCAAGAGAAAATCCAGCAGTCCCAAGCGCCGGACGTTACCGGGGGGATGGAAACGAAAGTGGAGCAAATGCTCCAACTCATTAAGAAACTCCCATCGTTGGAAGTAGCCATTTTTTCAGGCGAGGAACCGGGTAACATTCAGAACAGCCTGGGTGGAGATATCAAAGGAACTGTCCTGCACAGCTGATTTCAGGAACAAAATCCTCTCGCTGCCTCCTACAGATAACACAAAAAACCTATCGGTTATAATGGATATCACCTTCAATACCAATGGGGATGTATGGAAATCTTATCAAAAAAACAAAAACAACTTCTCACCCAAGAGCGGGATCTCTTAAACCGACTTCAGCTATCTCTAACTGAGTATGACGTCAAAGCTGAAGATCTGGCGGCTTTAACAGAATCGATCCGCCAGCTGGATGATTTCTTTTTACTGGTTGTGGTGGGCGAGTTTAATGCGGGAAAGAGCGCCTTTATCAATGCCCTGCTTGGAGAAAGGTTTCTTCCTGAGGGCGTGACGCCCACAACAACAAAAGTGAACATCCTTCGTTTCGGAGAAGAAGAGAGGAAATCCAGCCTTTCAGAAAACGTGGAGAGCTTAACCTACGAGGCAGATTTTCTAAAAGAAATCAGCATTGTTGACACACCTGGAACAAATGCCATCATCCGGGAACATGAGGAAATAACTTCCTTGTTTGTCCCTCGATCGGATTTGATTCTTTTTATCACCTCTGCTGACCGTCCTTTTACCGAGAGTGAAAGAATCTTCCTGGAAAATATCCAGTCCTGGGGGAAAAAGGTTGTCCTGGTAATCAACAAAATTGACATCCTGCAATCTCCCGAAGCGCTAGAAGAAATTCAGAATTTTGTAGCCGAAAATGCAAAAACAACCCTTAAAACCATTCCGCAAATATTTCCGATCAGCGCCCAACAGGCTCTCTTGGCAAAACAGGGGAAACCGGAACTATGGCAGGAAAGTAAGTTTGAAGCACTGGAATCCTATATCATGACAACCCTGGACCAGGAAAGCCGGCTAGAGCTGAAATTACTTAATCCGCTTGGTGTCGGAAAACATCTCTCCAACCAATATAAAGAGTTCTTTGAGCATCGGTTAAAATTACTCCAGGATGACCTGGTTTTAATCAAGGATGTGGAAGATCAACTGATTGTATTCCAAAAAGATATGCTGGAAAGTTTTCAACTCCGGATGTCAGATATCATCAAAATCCTATTAGAAATGGAACAGCGCGGTGAGGATTTCTTTACTGAATACATCCGTCTGTCAAGGATTCTGGATCTGATGAAAAAAGAAAAGATCCAGAAGGATTACGAGGATATGGTTGTTGCTGAAGTACCATCTCAAATTGAACAAAAAGTGACTGCGATCATAGATTGGCTTGTTGATGCCAATCTGCGGCAGTGGCAAGCCATAACTAACCACATTTCAGAAGGGCGGCAGAAACATAAAGGTAGAATGGTCGGTGATATCGGAACTTTTATCTATGACCGGGAACGACTGATAAACAGCATCCAAAAAGAAGCTAACCAAGTATTAAAAAGCTACGATAAAACCCGAGAAGCCGATCAAATCGCGCGCAGATCTCAAAATGCAGTTGCAGCAACCGCTGCAATCAGCGCGGGAGCTGTTGGCTTGGGAACCCTGGTAACCGTGCTGGCAACAACAATGGCAACTGATGTCACTGGAATCCTGCTGGCTGGAGCCATGGCAGTCCTTGGTTTGTTTATCATCCCCACCCGGCGGAGAAATGCAAAAAAAGAAATGCGTGCTAAAGTAAGAATGATGCGTGATCAGCTAACAAAATCCCTGTCAACTCACTTTAATCACGAAATTGAGCGGGGGCTGCAGGAAATTAAAGATGCCATTGCCCCCTACACCCGATTTATAC
This sequence comes from Anaerolineales bacterium, assembly GCA_036445875.1. Lineage (GTDB taxonomy): Bacteria > Chloroflexota > Anaerolineae > Anaerolineales > UBA11858 > B10-G9. The sequence continues at coordinate 6,360 of JAZFRV010000023.1, read as the reverse complement.
GTTCAGAAAATGAAAAGAATCAACTTGCTCACCAAGCCCTGGAAAACTTCCTGAGTGAAATTATTAATCTGACAGAGCAGATAGGGTCTTCTGGTAAATAAGGGCGGGTTGACAACACCCCAGCCCTGCATTAAACTGGATTTGCTCATTTAGACTCTTGAAGCGAGGAAGCCATGTTATTTAAAAGAGAACAAAGGGAAGAAAAGGAAGGCTTGTGTTTAGCGCCGTATGGAATCAAGAGTATGGATTCCAAAGGTCGTGAATACCCTGATTCCACACCTATATACAGAACGGCTTTCCAACGAGACAGGGATCGAATCCTGCACACGACCGCATTCCGCCGGCTGGAATATAAAACCCAGGTGTTCATCAACAGCGAAGGTGATTATTACCGCACTCGATTGACACATACCCTGGAAGTCGCTCAAATCGGGCGCACTGTTGCCCGTGCTCTGGGCGCAAACGAAGATCTCGAAGAGGCAATTTGCCTTGCCCATGACTTGGGACACTCCCCCTTTGGTCACTCAGGGGAGAGAATATTAAATAGACTAATGAAAGAACAAGGCGGATTTGACCACAACAAACAATCACTTCGAATTGTCACCAAGCTTGAAAACCGTTTTCAAGATTTTCCGGGATTAAACTTAACCTGGGAGACACGGGAAGGTATCGTTAAACATGAAACCGAGTATGATATCTCGGATTCTGAAGATTACGATCCTCACCTGCGGGGACACCTTGAAGCACAGATAGCCAATGCAGCAGATGAAATCGCCTTCTCGGCCCACGATCTTGATGATGGACTTCGAGCTGGACTTATTATAGTTCCAATGTTAAAAGACCTGGCAATTTGGAAAGTCCTGGTGAAAAGTGTTGACTGGAAAGGGGAAGAACTATTAGAACTTGACCGAAACAGGATCATCCGGCGAATGATCGGTATTGAGGTAGAGGATTTAATCAAGAGCACAAATAATAAAATCCAGGAGAGTGGGGTTGCTTCCGTAGAAGATATTCAGACATTACCTCACAATGTGATCAGCTTCGGCGACGAAATGGCTCAAAATAACCGCGAATTGAAGGATTTTCTTTTTAAGAATCTTTACCAGAATCATCGGGTTATTAGAATGCAGGAAAAAGCAGAAAGAATCATCAACGATCTATTTACCGCCTACAAGAAGAGTCCGATGATGCTGCCAAATCACATTCAGGTCTGGCTTGAGAATAAAGGACTGGAGAGATCGATTTGTGATTATATTGCAGGTATGACAGATAGATTTGCGATTGATGAGCATCGAAAGTTGTTTGATCCAACTCATATACCATAAGCATTATTAAAGGATTGGAACACCATGCTGGGCGAAGGAAAAATATATCTAACCAAAGAAGGCAAGGATAAGCTTCAAACAGAGCTAAAAGAACTGGAAGGTCCCCGGCGTCTTGAGATTGCGGCCAGATTAAAATCAGCTATTGAAATGGGTGATTTATCTGAAAATGCCGACTATCACAAAGCCAAAGAGGACCAGGGGTTTTTGGAAGGGAAAATTCTTGAAATTAATCACATTCTTCACCATGCCATCATCGTAGAGGAAAACTCAAACGGACAGGATGCTGTCAACGTGGGATGTAAAGTCACCGTACAGGAAAATGGATTCCCCACTGAGACCTACTACCTGGTTGGAAGTAAGGAAGCAGACCCAGCTCAGAACAAGATATCTCATGTTTCTCCAATCGGAAATGCATTATTAAAAAAGCATGTTGGGGATACAATTAAAATAAAAACCCCGGGCGGGGATTTTGAACTCAAAATCATCTCAATTGACTGAGCAATAAGTTCCCCTCATAATTAAACAAAAAAGCTCCCTCAGCTGTGAAAGCCAGGGGAGCTTTATGTTTCTCACTCCAGTCTAAAACTCATCAAAATCAAATGGTTCCGGCTCAATCGTGCCTTCATTGGGCCAAACAGATAGTTCTATGGAAAGACGGTCAAAGAAACTTTCCTCTGGTAAAGGACCCTCTCCATAACCCATATCCATCACCCGTCCGATAATACGAAGATTGTTGGTAGTCAGCACAAACTCTACTCCAGGATCTGCCAGCACTGGTTCACCTTTCTTTTCCAGCTCTGAACGGATTACCTCATCATAAAAAGCATGACCGCTCATCAGGACTTTTGTAACTGTCTTAATATCGTTCTGGTCAAACAGCCAGACTTCAAAAGCTGTCACCCGTTTCGGCTCTCCTACACCAATCGCTTCTGAGATTCCAACACCACATTCACCCAGGAATTCACCAGCAGCCGATTCTATACTGAAGGAGTCATCAAAAAGATTGTCTCCCAGAACATATGTAGTCACAAACTGATGCATGGGAGGGGATTCTTCCCGATCATCAAAATTTGTGGTATCGATTTTCGAAGTTATTTCCTGTGCCATACTTACCGCAGTTTTTGGAGCGGCAGCCCCGGAAGCGCGTCTTCCAAGGAAGTACCGGACTACCAGTGCGGCAGCCAAGACAATTGTGATCAGCAGCGCCCATTTGAGAAGATTGTTTCCGGAAGTTTCCTCCGGAGCTACCTCTTCCAAGGGATCCGTCAGGTAGGTAAGGTCTACCACGTCCCGGAAAGAATCAATATCGCTGATCAATTGACCCGAGGGATTAAACTCAACCTCAGATAAATATGTTGAAGCCTCCTCGCCGAGGCGATCATAACGTTCTTCTGCTAGGGCTGCATCCTGGTTTAGGGCATAAGAGTCAATCGCCATTCGGAGATAATCTGACTGGAGGTCTTCTCTTAACTGCATGATCGACCCATCCACGAATTCGACAGGAGAAATCACCCAACCATAGAGCAGCCCCAAGATGATCCCCACTACGATTCCAACCACAGCCATGATAGGAGGATTGTTAAAACCTTTCTTAATATTTTCCTGGATTATATCCATAATCAATCTCCATATGATAATGAAAGTTGAAACAACCGGAGGCCAGATATTGATATTGTAGACGAGAGACGGTTTTCCTGCAATGCTCTCGATCATTCTGGTACCTCAATCCTTATTAGATGCAAGGTCCGTGCCAACACATAAACAATTAATTCTCAATTTAATATGGGAATTTATCACAATATTTGGGACAATAATCGGTTTTTAGATTCCATTAAAAGGAAAAAGCGGTGGGAAAGTTTTTCCCACCGCCTTGAAGAAGTAACAATTCTATTATCCACTTACTTTCTGAATTTCATCATGCTTAAATTCCAGGTTACACACTGTGCACTGGGCACGATTTTTATTTGCGGCTACCAGTAACCCACCACAGGAAGGGCAAGGCTCAGGTAATGGTCTTTTCCAGGAAGCGAAATCACACTCTGGATAATTATCACAACCATAAAAGGTCCTGCCTTTTCTTGTGCGTCGTTCTATCAGCTCGCCTCCATCATTCGGGCATGTGACTCCGATTTTTTCCACCCAGCGTTCGGTGTGGCTGCAGTTGGATTTATCACTGCATCCAATATAGAGACCATACCGTCCCCAGCGTTGAACGAGATCATGACCACAATCTGGACACGATTTCCCTACCGAGATATAAACGGGTTCAATTTTAGGCATTTCTCGCTTGGCAAAATCCAGTTGATCGGAAAATGGTCCATAAAAATCCCTCACTATATCCTGCCACTGATCTTCACCAGATGCTACCTGGTCCAGCTCTATTTCCATTTGAGCTGTAAAACCAACATCCACGATTGAAGAAAAGTATTCGGAAACCAGATCGTTAACAATAAATCCAGTTTCTGTAGGATTCAGCCGCCGGCCATCCTTCACTACGTATCCCCGCTGAATTAACTTTCCCATAATTGGAGCATATGTAGATGGGCGTCCAATCCCATTTTCCTCCAGGGAGCTGACTAGCGAAGCTTCTGAAAAGCGGGGTGGTGGTTGTGTAAAATGCTGCTCGGGGAGTAATTTCATCAACTCCTGGATTTGACCTTCCAATATATTATCTGGAATCCGTTCCAAATTTTTCTCGGCTTTTGAAGCTTTACCATTGTTGCGATCATAAACCTGCAAAAAGCCGGGGAAGTTAATCTTTGATCCAGATGCCCGGAGGACATAGGCATGCTCTGATCCATCTGCACCAACAATAACACTTAATGTATCATATACCGCAGCTGCCATCTGGGAAGCAACAAACCGCTGCCAGATTAATTTATATAATCTATATTGATCTTTTTTAAGGACTCCCCTAAGTGCCTTAGGTGTCCGGGAAACTGATGTTGGACGAATGGCTTCATGAGCTTCCTGGGCTCGTTTTGCCTTGGTTGTATAGTGAGGTATCTCCGATGGAACATACGCTTCGCCATATTTTTCCTGGATAAATTTTCGGGCAGCCTCTTGGGCTCCATCAGAGATATTCGTCGAATCAGTTCTCATATATGTGATCAGACCAGTTTCTCCACCAGTACCAACGTCAATACCTTGGTACAGCTGTTGGGCAACTGCCATAGTCTTTTTTGCTGAAAAGTTCAGCTGCCGGGAAGCATCCTGCTGCATTGTGCTGGTAATAAATGGCGGATAAGGTTTACGAACCCGGGTTCCTCGACGGATTTTCCGAACTTCATACCGGGCAGTTTCCATATCCTTAAGGATCGGTTCCAGAGATTCTTTGGATTCGATTTGCAGTTTTTTGCCATCAAGGTGGGTGAGGTTGGCAAGATAGGAATTGTTTTCTTGCCCTAATCCCTGGGGAATAAGTTCTGCATCAATGGACCAATATTCTTCCGGTATAAAAGCTTCAATTTCCCGTTCCCGGTCCACAATTAAGCGAAGGGCGACAGATTGCACCCTACCAGCTGTTAATCCGCCTCTTACTTTCTCCCACAGAATTGGACTGATCTGAAATCCTACCAATCGATCAACTATCCTTCTCCCTTGCTGGGCGTTGACTAAATTCATATTCAGGACGGCAGGATTGGCAAATGCTTCCTCGATAGCTTCCTTTGTAATTTCATGGAAAACAACCCGTCTGGTTCGCTCCGGGTCCAAATCGGCTGCCTCCAACAAGTGCCAGGCTATTGCCTCGCCTTCACGGTCAAGATCCGTCGCCAGGTAGATTTCTTCCGCTTCCTGGCCTAGCTGTTTGATTTCTTTTACTACCGAGCGTTTATCATTTGGAACCCTGTAACTGGGTTCAAAGTTATTTTCTATGTCAACTGATAATCTTGACCTAAGCAAATCCCTTACATGTCCAACCGATGCAACAACCTTATAATCCTTGCCCAGGTACCGATTAATTGTTCGAGCTTTGGCAGGAGACTCCACAATAACTAATTTTCCTCTGCGGGGTTTTTCTTTCTTCTTTTTTCGTTTGGTATTCTCGGGTGGAACCATCCCTTCATGGGCTTCAGTTTTACCCATCAGGAACATATTGGTTCCACATACAGAACAAATTCCCCGCGTACCGGGTGTACCGGTAGCGGTAAACACCGCAGTTACAGATTCCATCTCTTGTTTTTCTTTGCACTTCACACAATAAGCCTTCAAATTCGACCTCCAAATTCTATAAATACCATTTAAGATCTCCTATGATCTAGAAAGTATTTTATAACTATTAAATTAATTCCGAACGTCCCTCATCATCAAGCTGTTTCACAATCTGCCGGACTTCCTGAGCTCGATCCCGATCACAAACCAGCAGTATATCACCAGTATCCACAATGATTAAATTCTGGGCGCCGATTGTGACCACGGTTCGGGGATTATCCGAAGTAAATATTAATGTACCTGATGTATCCCGGGAAATATGCTCCCCACCCCTTGATATATTTCCATCTTCGTCAACAGGTAATACATCAAATAACGCTTCCCAACTGCCAACGTCATTCCATTCTAGTCCAGCAGCAGGTACAACGGCTACTTTGCTCGCATTTTCCATAATGCCGAAATCAATCGTTTCCGGCTTGATTCCAGGCCATATTCTCCGGATAACATTTTCTTGTTCCGGGGTTCCCCAGGCAGCCCCAATCTCTTTCAAACGGGTGGAAAGATCTTTCATTTGGTCCGAAATCTCATTCAGAATGATTTCTGTCCGCCAGAAGAACATGCCCGAGTTCCAGGCATACTCCCCACTGGTGAACATCCGTTCCGCTTCTAGGAGAGCAGGTTTTTCAGTAAATTCCTGGACTTGGAAAACATCCATTTCTTGATACTTTCCAACCAAATCACCCCGCCGGGTATATCCATATCCAGTTGCAGGATAAGTGGGTGTCACTCCCAGAGTGACCAGGTAATCCTCTCCAGCAACCTGATAGGCAGAGATTAAGATCTGTTGGAAAAGCTTTAAATTACCAATAATATGGTCAGCTGT
>JAZFRV010000022.1:0-9320 GCA_036445875.1 Anaerolineales bacterium | reverse complement strand
TTCAATCCAGGAAGTTAAAAATGATTGCATAGCATTGGTATAAGTACGGGCAGTGTTGGAACTGCGTGATAATCTCACGCTATCCAGGTACTGCTGAACCGCATCCAAAAGGGGAATTCTAGTTTTTGAGGGCAAAAGGGCATCTCCTCGTTCAAATTCGTATGGTTGCGATAATAGTACTTATCACAACCATACGAATTTTAGCAGGATATCTCCATCTGGTCAAGCCCCTGCTCTAATTAGATTTCTTCTATCCTGTAGTGCTTCAGGAAATCTAATTCTGATTATTTCTCTCCCCTATTTTAATCTTATATCCCGGGTTGCGCCTACTATTTATTGATTTCAAACGATTGATATACTAGAACATACGTGCTATACTCTTGATATGAGCGATATCGAGCGCTTAGAGCTGCTTACCAGGCAAATGCATTTAGAACCAGCAGGGGATCCCGGTTTGGTTCCCTTCCCTCCCCGGGGCAAAGAAGCTATCGCTGTAAAACGAGCTCTAATGCCAAATGGCCGATCGATCCGCTTATTAAAGACCCTTTTAAGCTCATATTGTGAAAAAAACTGTATTTACTGTCCTTTCCGCTCCCAAAGGGACATGCCGAGGGCAGCTTTCACTCCGGATAATTTTGCTAAATTATTTTATTCCTTGTATCAATCCGGCTTTGTAGAGGGCATTTTCTTAAGTTCAAGTGTTTTTCATAATTCCATTAAAACCCAGGACCTATTACTAGACACAGCCGAAATACTTCGTAAACATTATCACTATAAAGGGTATTTACATCTTAAAATCATGCCTGGAGCAGAAAAAGATCAGATAAAAGAAGCTATGCTGCTAGCAGATCGGCTTTCCGTAAATTTAGAAGCACCCCATTCTGCCGCATTATCTATCCTGGCGCCTCAGAAGGATTTTCAGAACGATTTGTTAAATCCATTACGCTGGATCGATGATATTCGATCAAAAACTTCACCCTTGAAATCCTGGAATAGTTCCTGGCCGTCCTCAGCAACCCAATTTGTGGTCGGTGCTGCAGGTGAATCAGATCTGGACTTATTATCTACAACTGAAAACCTCTACTCTCAAAACGGTATCTCCCGGGTATATTTTTCCAGTTTTAATCCGATTGAGAATACTCCTCTTGAAAACCTTTCCCCCTCCCCACCTATTCGAGAATTACGTTTATACCAGGCATCCTTTCTTCTAAGAGATTACGGATTCTCGGTGGAAGACCTGGTATATAAGGACTCTGGAAATCTTTCTCTGAAAATTGATCCAAAATTAGCCTACGCGGAACAGCATCTGGTTCACAAACCACTCGAAATCAATACTGCCCCGCGTTCAAAACTGCTTCGTATCCCCGGCATTGGGCCAAACCGGGCAGATAATATAATATCTTTGCGACGAAATGAACCCATTCATTCCTTCAGCAAACTACAGAAGATGAGATTAATTACATCTAATTCTTCTCCCTACATCCTCGTGAATGGCAAATCCCCTGCCTTCCAGCTCCAGCTCTTTTAATTTGCTTACTTTTTCCCACCTTCCTCCCATTCCAGCGTTTTGAATTGTTGAATTTCTACCGAATAACCATCCGGATCTTTTAGGAAAAAATGATAAATATCATACTTGGGGTTATATCTGGGCGGTTCAGATATCTGAATATTATTATTTTTCAGGTGGGCATACCACTCATCCACCTCTGCAGTAACGAAGGTCAAGATCATATCCCGCTTATTCGATGATGTTTTCTCTTTCAAACAATATCCAAGATATCCCCCTTTGCTGGTAAGAACAATTCGGCAGCTACCCTGATCAAGCACAAGTGGAAACCCCATCACGCCTTCGTAAAACGCTGAAGAAATCTTCAAATCCCGAACGTATATAAAGGTTATCTGCTGATCGAAATGGAATTCTTTCAACTCCTCTCCTCCTGTTGTGAACATTATTTATAGAAAAATATTAGGCAAATTAATTCTATCACCTTGCCCACTCCACTATCCCATCTAAAAAGAAAAACAAACTCTTTTTAGATGATTATTAAAATCTATCAAATAAAAAGAACCTCCGGGACTCTCCGGAGGTTCTTTGTCATTAATAGTAATTTTTCGTCATTTCAAATGGTTCGGTTTATGGATTATTCAGGCCAGGTTCCCGCTTTAAAATCTTTTAAGTGTTGTTCGATTGATCCGGGTTCTTTTTCAAGCCATACAAAACCCTCCCAATCTGGAATATATAGTTCATCTTTTGGAATCCGTGTAAATTGAATTTGGTCTTCCTTTACCCGGGCAGCCAGACAGAGAAATTGACTGATTTCAGCTAGGTGCATATCCGTGAGAATATTGTTTTTATAAAGACCGATCAGCTCAGGTATTTTCGGGATTGTCGACAAGCTGAAAATTTGCTCAAAGACACCCATCAAGATCTTCGCATGGCGATCAACCCGATCATTTACATTACGCGGGTCTCGATATCGGGCGTACATTAACGCCTCATTTCCAGAAAAAAAGTATCCCCCGATCAGAAACTTAGGTGAGTTCTGATGGAATGAATAAACGGGTGATGAATTGTATATCGCGATACCGCCAATCGCATCGATCACATTTCTAAACATACGCATATTGATCACAATATAATGATCAATTTCAAATCCCCAGTTTTGCATAAAGGTTGCCTGCATTAATCCGGCGCCAAATCCGGGACCGTCATAATATCCCATTCCTTTAGTACCAAAAAAGTAGGCTTGATTCAGCTTTCCATGAGTTCTGCCATTGTCCTCTTCCACATCGGGAATCACTACCCAGAGATCCCGGGGGAAACCCATCACAGAAACTTCTTTATTCTGAAAATCCACCCGTAAGACCATGATTGAGTCTCCCATACCGTAAAGATAATCCGGACCCCGATAATCAGTTCCTACAACCAGGATTGTCATGACCTCATCCGGCCCATTACAGATACCACCACTGGACCCTGCTGCTTGAACAGGTTGAGGCAGAAGATACGGTAAAATCAGACTGACAATTAGTAAGCCGTAAAGCAGTTTGTTTTTTATCATAATCAAAATCCGATTACTCTGAAAACGCTGTCTCTATTAATTCCAGCAACAAGAGCAGAGGATCTGGTTTTAGAAGTGGTTGAATGAGTCCAAAACCGTGATTCTCAATATATCCATAATAATCAACCTGCCTGGCACCAGGCACTGCAGAACAGGTTTCTACAGCAGCAGCATCCCGTACATCATACAAACAGTAAATGGGTCGGGGAGGAACATTCTGGAACAATTCACCGGCAATATCTTCAAAAGGTATAGTTAATAGTGAACCTGGAGATAAAGCATAGGATCCCCTGCATTCTCCCAAATCGCTTCGATTAAGTGTGGCGCATCCGTAAACTGCTCCATCAGCACCGATAGAGGCGCCGGCTGTCACAATCATGGTTTTATCGACTCCAGTTAATTCAAGCGCCGTGTCCATGGCAGCTTGAATATCCAGCAGCCATTCGCCGGGTAAATAATCTTTACATTCTTTTTCACAATCCCGGAGAGTAAAAGTAAAGACACCCAGAGAATATCCCAAGCTATTTTCAGGAAACCAATCCGAAGACCGCCAGGTTTTGTTGTAATTCGGTTCTCGGACCAATTGAGATCTATTTTGAAGCCATAACGCAATTTCAGTCCACTCTGTTTGATCTCCCCTCGCCCAGTGAACCAGGATCACCAAGGGTGCTGGATTTGCATCTGCTGGATAATATATACCCGAAAGCAGCTGTCCATCTTCAGCATTGAAATTGATTTCCACTGGAGGTGGATCTAAAACCACAATAGGAGTAACTGTGGGCGTATTTGTGACAGTAGGAGTGAGAGTCGCTGAAGGCTGAGGAGTTTCGGTGATAGTTGCTGACGGAACTGGAGTTGACTCTTTCTCTTCAACCAGAATCTCTCCCTGATTGTTTAAAACATTACAGGAAGATAAGACAATTAATAGAAAAGAAACAACTAAGTGTGAAGTATATCGGCGCATATTCGGCTCTGATTATCCAAAAGATGGACGATAATATTGCCAAAATTATACTCCTGTGAGTTATATTTTTCACTTCCAGGGGCTTACACTTTCGAAAGGGATTACTGATAATAATTGAGATTTATCTTTTAGCGAAAAACCGGAGTTTTGCATGCAAAACTCCGGTCTTTATACAACTTGATGCTCAAGTTTTGGTCACTTTTGTAAATCTAGATAAGGTGGCTGTTCAAAATTCTCTTCATCATTAAAATTGATATCAATTGTGGCCCCACCGCTTACTTCCACATTGTTTCCAATCAACTGAGTATTAAAAGTTGGGTTAGTGCCTGATGATCCAGAAAAATAAAGATCTCCGTCCGGCGCATAAACCGTTCCCAGGTAAAATGAGGTGCTGTTTCCCGTGGCGCTGACAGTATTCGTATTTCCGGGAGCCATGTAAATCAGGATGCCAGGAATTGCTGGTGAAGGACCAGGATTCTCTTCCGGAGCACGTAAATCTACCGGGGAAACATTACCACTTATAGTCAGATCGCCCGTTGGTAAAAATAGTGTTACCCCATTTCCAGACAGAGACCCACCAGTAATATCTATTCCCTTAGAGTCCGTTACACAATACAGCCCGGGGTTTAATGTCAGCGATCCACCCGTCCATTTGATTTCGTCATAAATTCCGGGTTCAAGAGTTGCATCCCCGCTTTTTGGCACTGTCCTATTTGGCAACCCGCCGCAATTGGGTTCACTCACCATTGTTGAAGAAACAGGGATTTGGTTCGGGAAGTACTGGGGAAAGGGAGTAATATTTGTAAGGGTGCCAGTCGATGAACCCGCGAAACCCACTCCCCCAAAATTCACTGTGACATTAAAGTTAGTTCCATTTCCGGTCAAACATCCGTTGGACCAGACACCACCACCTGTTACTGTAGTTGTGCTGCTACCTGAAAATATCACGCCGTATTTATTTCCTGAGCAGCCTGTGTCATTAAGTGCAACAATTGCCTTTCCGTATGCCAGAGGAGCTGGAGGATAAACCCGGGCAACAGCTTCAACTTCACTCCTCAATGGGCCATCATAGACAAGATGGGCGAAATTTGTTGTTGTATCACGGGTTATTTTTGTAGTTACATCGAAATGTTTATCTTCATAACTGCCTAAATCATCTATAGCACAATCTACTATTACGCCATGATTGTCTGCAACATCATTATCAATTATATAATCATTCAGGGCAGCCCTATAAATAGCTGCTGCTACAGCAACATTCTGGGTATTTATAGTCCCACTGGTACCACAGACGAAGGCGTTATAATTCACATTGTTTGCCCTCATATAGTAAGCTGCCCCGCTCCCTCCTTCCAGGGCAGCAGCGTCTGCAGCACTCTGTGCATGACGACGGTCCGAAAATAACATTCCACCATCCAGGGCAAGACCAGCAAAACCCAATAAAACCACAAAACAGACTGCTAAAAAAGCCATTACCTGCCCTTCTTCGTTTTTATTTCTAGACACTTCTCTTCGGTCATTCATAGGTTTAATATTTCCAGATAATGCTCAATAAAATAATCAGGGACAAATTGGGGCCAGGATTGGGTTTTCAACACTGGCAGACATATTGATTTCCTGGGAACCGATCACAGCACCAAGAAACGGCATTGTCACAGGCAGGGAATATTCAACCCGGACCTCAATTCCATTCCCTGGTGCGGCACAGGAAGAGCCAAAAATTATTGTTTGGACATTGATCTTGCTGATGTTTAATGGAACATTAGACGAATCTGTTGGATCTGTAAATGCAGTTATCACCCGTGCCTCCACCTCATTTTCAAGTGCTGTTAGATCGCTCTTGGGGGCAATTGAGCCATACACTGCAGCTTCTTGGGCTGCATCGCGGATGATGATATAGGCAAAAAATACTCGACCCAACTCCACAACACCAGCTAAAAGAGTAAGGATTATTACCAGACTGAGGGCAAACTCGACCAAACTTTGACCTAGTTCATTTGATTCTTTAGTATAAGATTTAGATCGTTTATTCATTGGTCGCCTAGTGGTTGGTATAGGTTTCCGTCAAACTGCAGGTAATCCCATTATCTGGATTCTGGAAATTACTCACAATAGTATATTCACCGGTTCCAAGAGAACTATCAAATTGGTAGGAAACCGATTCTGTGGCAAGGCTGGAATATGCCTCCCAGGCGAAGAAGGAATAATTTGTTGGTTTCACAGAGCCGCTGAAAATTACCGCTCCATCAAAATCAATTTCAGTCAATCGGGGTTGGGTTGAGCTGGCTTCAGGCCAGGTAACTGACCCACCAGTTAAGACTAGATCATTTCCTTCATTGACCATGGATAAACTCAGTGAGTCTGCTCCAACTGTCAAAAGGTGTGAGCCAACCTCACAAGGTGATAGATCATTGTCATCAATATCTACTACGAATTCTGTGTCAGTTCCCAGTTCTCCATTTACAGGTACCCCAAGATCTACAACTATGCTTTCACTGGGCTCATAGTCCGGATCATCTGTAATTGTTATCACAAAATTTTCGCTTGCTGATCCAGCGGGGATCACTACATTTGTAGTTGAAATCGTATAGTCATTTCCCAGAGATGCTGAACCAGAAATTATTAATGGAACACTGATATCTTCAACAGACAGAGAGCTTAATGTTACTGTTCCCAATACGGTTCCAGTATCTTCAACTACTGAGCGGTACCCAAGCGCAAAGTTTAATTCCGGAGGAGATTCGTCATCATTAATATTTATGGTATGAACTGTCGGTGAACCGGGACTACCATTAGTAATTTCTCCAAGGGTGATACTGAAATATTCATCACTTTCATCAGTATCATCATCAAGGATTTGGACTTGCAGTGCCCCCACGGTCCATCCGATTGGTATTACAAGAGGTTCTGGTGTTATTTGGTAATCTTGCATCGCCCCTCTTTCAGCGGTTCCAGACAAATCGTAAGCAATAACTACCTCAGATTCCCAGGCATTGCTCATCTGGACATATACATCCAATAGCAAATTTCCTTCTACAACTGTTTGGCTACTGATGGAGAAAAACACATCAGGTGCAAATGATTGTTCAGTGATAATGATTGTTTGAGTAGCTGGTGATCCAAGGGAAGCATTGACCGGTGATCCCAGGGTGAGAATTAATGTTTCATCCACTTCCCATCCATCATTCTCGAGAATATCCATATTAATATCTACTGTGCTACTTCCAACAGGAATAACCAGGGGTGAAGGGTTATGAATGATGTAATCTTCCGGAACTGTTGTACCGGAGGTTGTATATTCAACCGAAATATTTTTCCCGGAAACTTCCGACAGCCTTAGTGATGTAGTAAATATTCCGATTTCTTCGGAGACCACTTGATTTGGTCCAAAGAAAGAAATCATGGGGGGAACATCATCATCAAGAATAGTTATGGTATGGATTGGTGTTGATCCCAATAGGGCATTGGTAGGATTTACCAGGGTTAAAACTGCTGTTTCATCTTCTTCATCGATTGTATCATTATTTATGGTGACCACCAAAATGGTTGATAACGATCCGGATGGGATAACAATTGGATCCGGGTAAGTTGTATAATCAGAAGTTGCTCCCCACACTGCAGTTCCCGAAGTGCTGATAGAAACGGACACATCCTGTGAACTACCCTTGGAAAGTTCAACCGTCAGAGCTATAGTGGTTGTGGACTCTGCTGTAACACTGGAAATATTAGAGAACAAAACATCTGGGGGATCAGAGATTGTTATGGTATGAATGCTCTGAGGACCCTTGGTAGCATTGGTCGGAGTATCAATACCAATTACAAGCAATTCATTCCCTTCGGTTACACCATCATTATTAAGATTTATATATAATGTTGCGGTTTTGTCTCCAGGATTAATTGTTACAGGACTGGATGTCATCAAGTAATCTTGTCCTGCACCTTCAAGTGCATTTCCTGTCACAGAAAAAGGTATCGTCACAAGATCAGTGGCAACCTGATTGAGTTCCAATACAACAGAGATAGTTCCTACAGTTTCCTCTACTGATTGATGGGTAGACTTAAAATTAACATCTGAAAGGGCGCCGGATATTGAGCCTACACCAGTTCCGGGGAATCCCAATTCTACATTTTTCAGGATCGTACGGCTTGAACTAGAATTAATGGGTATAGGTGATAAATTTCCAAAGAACGTTACTGGGGCAATGGATGTGTCAATTGTGACTGAAATGGTGTCTCCTGAATTCACCTCTTGAGAGGGAGGACATACTGTTGAATAAATTCCAGAATCATTGCTGTACTGGATCGTGATGCCAGCATCGCTTATCCCAGCATATCTGCCGATTCTTTTTGCCGCGTCCCGGATACCTGTGCAATCCTCATATTGGGGAATACCTCCCCCAATGTCCTGAATTGCAGCTCCGTATCGGGCAGCTTCCCGGCTGGATGAGACTGCAACTGAATATGCAAACATGACCCGACTGAACTCAAATATTCCGAATAGAAGCATTAACAATAACGGGAAGACAATTGCAAATTCCACCATGCCTTGTCCTTTACTATCCCGTCTTTTCATGATATCTTTCATCGGTTCTCCGTCCAATCGACAATTAAAATATAAATGGAGAATGATAACTATATTATATATCAGGATAGTGGGTATTTTGCAGGTTGCAATAGGACCTTACAACTTTGAAGAAAATTCGGTAATTAAACACAAAACACCTAACAGATTTGTTAGGTGTTTATATAATTTCCCTTTACGTTTCTTAATCCAGACTGGAGATATACAACAATGCTATTGTACTAAGTACAAGGAAAGGACCATAGGGAAGAGCCTGGAAGGCATTATATTTTTTTTGCAGTTTCTGCATCAGAAGGAAAATTCCACTCACAATGCCCCCAATCAGGATAGCTAAAAATATACCAAGAACAATACCCGGCCAACCAAGCAATAAACCAATCACCCCCGCCAGGTTTACATCACCAAAACCCAAAGCGACTTCTTCAATGTTCTCTCCCCGGGATTTTGACAATATCCGTACAAATAGTTCTCCCAGGAAATAAAAAACTAACATAATTCCAAATCCTGCCACCCCACCAATAATCGTTTGTTCAAACCCATGGTCCAGGCTTCCGTTCAGGCTTCCATAAATCAACCCTAAAACTGCGCCAGTCATACTTACAGGATGCAATATTAAACGATGCTGAATGTCAATCACTGTTACTAAACTAAAATACAATAACCAAACTAATGCGCTGTAGTTGTCCAGGTTTTCCAATGGAAACAAGAACAG
>JAZFRV010000021.1:0-9567 GCA_036445875.1 Anaerolineales bacterium | reverse complement strand
TAGATAAGATAGAATCGATTCAAGCGCGATAATTAGATCATTAAGCGGGTAAATCTTTTTCGGGGATAGGGGAGTGAATACGAGGCATTGTTCATATTGAGGTTTTGTGTTGAGGTGAGAACAGGACCCCGATCTGTTAGGGAGCGGGATTGTTATCTGTTATTCACTTAATTTTACACGAATCGATGAAAAGGGGTTTAAAAATTTAGACCAGTGTCAGCATACTCGCTGCTGCCTGGTCGAGAATCCAAATAAGGCTGCCATTGTGTGGATTGATTAATTGGGACGGATATTTATTTGGCAAATTGGGTCCTTCCAATACTTTGAACAGTGTTTCTGCTTTGGGTTGGCCAGTGACCAGGAAGACCACCTGCTCTGCGGTATTTATTAATTTTGCTGTAAAAGTTATTCGCCAGGAAGAGAGTTGGGGAATCTGATTGGCAGTGACCCATTGGTTTTGTTGAGAATCCTGGAGCGCTTGTGAGCCCGGGAAAAGAGATGCGGTATGTCCGTCGGTGCCCATACCTAGCAAAACCAGATCAAATCGAGGAGGAGTGTCTTTAAACCAAGCTAGTATTTCCTCCTGATACAATGCTGCGGCAGTTTTTGGATCTAATTCTCCCATAATGCGGTGAATGTTTTCAGCTGGTATCAGGCGGGGTTCGAGGAGAGTTGATGACGCTTGTAAAAAATTGCTATCAGGATGGTCAGGGGGGACAGCCCGCTCATCTCCCCAGAAAAAATGGATTTTATCCCAGGGAAGATCATCGGCTGAAGAATCTTGAGCCAGAAATTCATAAAGGGATTTTGGGGTGCTGCCTCCTGAGAGAGCGACTGAAAATATATCCTTTTGATTAATTTGTTCTGACGCGATAGAGATAAAGTACTCTGCGATATTTGTTATTGTTCCCTCGATAGTTGGAGATATTCGGATTTTATTCATGTGTTTTTGGACAATTAATGGGTCTAATTTTTACTGGTAAGTATAACCGATAGGGACTTTGAGACAATGCCAGGAAAATAAAATCCTTGTGATATACTTGCTCCTGATGAGTAACCTAAAGGCATCGATAGTGTTATGAGTATTGATACAGGTTTAAGTATAGATAATGAATCTGAAAGCGACCTGATAAGAATGGCCTGTGAAGGTGATTCAGATGCTTTTGGTATTTTATACGAAAAGTATATCGATCAGATTTATAACTATATATATTATCGGACCAGCAATGGTAAGGACGCAGAAGATATCTGCTCGCGAGTATTTTTACGAGCATTAAATCATATTGAGAGATATGAGGACCGAGGGTATCCGTTTTCAGCCTGGCTGTATCGAATTGCTCATAACCTGGTTGTAAACTGGTATAGGGACAGTGATAGATCCGATGAAATATCATTACTCGATCAATATCCTCCACCTACTATGGATGGATCGGTAGAGGAAAAGATCGAAACCATGGATGAAACCAATATTCTATTAGGGATCATCCGTGATTTACCAGCGGATCGGATTGAATTATTAGTCCTCAAACATGTTGAAGGCCTGACGAACTTTGAAATTGGTGAGATCATGGACCGAACAGAAGGGGCGATCAAAGCCCTTTATCATCGGACCTTGGAAACTCTCAGGGATGATTATGATCTCTGAGAAAAAGGAAAAAAATGCTGCGGATTGTAATGGATAGCGCTGGCGACATACCGGCTGAATGGATCAAAGAAAATCAGATTGATATCATTCCACTTAATGTCCATATGGATGGAGAAGTTTTTCAGGAGAATGTTGATTTAAATATTGATCAATTCTATGACTGGGTAGAGACGACCGGTAGGATTCCAAAAACGTCCCAGCCATCACCTCATCAGGTGACTGAACTTTACAGAAAAATCGCCCAACCAGGGGATGTGATATTATCCATTCATCTGACCAGTAAATTATCCGGAACATATGAATCAGCAGTCATGGCGGCTCAGGAATTAGTGAATGAACCCTATCAAATTTTCCCCTTTGATACGCTGGCAGGCACAGGTATTCAGGGATATATGTGCCGGGAAGCCAGGCACATGGACCGTAATGGTGCAGAAATTGAACAAATTATCAAACGGCTGGAGCAGATCAGAGATCAATCAGAGATAATTTTCACCCTTGATACGCTAGATTTCGCCCAGAAAAGCGGACGGGTTCAAAAACTGGAATCCTTCCTGGCATCAGTATTGAATATTAAACCAATCATTACCCTTAAAGATGGTGCGCTCGCGGCCGGTGATAAAGTTCGAACCCGCAAAGCAGCCTTGGAATTTATATTACAGGAAATGGCTGACAGAATGGGAGAAAAAGTGGTAAATGCAGCCATTATTCATGCCCATGATCTTAAAACCGCTTTGGAAATTTCAGAACGGATTAAGGAATATTTGAATATAAAAGATATGTTTATTGAAGAGTTATCAATTGCAATAGCAGCAAATTTAGGGCAGGGAACAATAGGTATTGTTGCCTATCCAGTCGACGAAGGGATGAGTTAATTATGAAAACTAACACATTATCCAAGGATTTACTGAGAATTGAGAGCCGATTGAAGGAAGTCTTCCGACCAATCAGTCTCCGTCCTGCATTTGTAAAAGATCTGCGTTTGCGGCTGGACCAGGAGATGGAAAGGAAGATCAAAAATAAGCGCGTGAAGAATGGCTTATTAGTTGCAGGCGGCGTGGTTGGATTAGCCGTGATGGTGATTACATTGATCAGATCATTGACCACCTGGCCGAGCAAAATTCAGTCAATCACAAAAAACATTTCGAAACTGCGGAATCGTGAGCAGATCGCATCAATTTAGGTAATCATCAATCTTGCCCTGGGCCTAGATAATAATATATTTACCGGATACTAAATTTGGTTGTGAGTAAATCAGAATCCCGCCTCTAGCGCGGGATTCTTTTATTTCCCCCTATTATAAATAATTGGTTAAT
This sequence comes from Anaerolineales bacterium, assembly GCA_036445875.1. Taxonomy (GTDB): domain Bacteria; phylum Chloroflexota; class Anaerolineae; order Anaerolineales; family UBA11858; genus B10-G9. The sequence goes on along the minus strand of JAZFRV010000021.1, from coordinate 6,609 downwards.
AGTTTTGTCTGTCTGAAATTACGGGAGGTTTTGTGTGCTACAATTTTTCTCATGAAGGAGCAGTATTTTACACCAGAATCAATCCATAAATTGTCCAGCCAGTGGCTTAACGAATATGCCCGACCGGAAAGATTAAAATCCCAACCTTTCGACATTAACCGGGCAGCGCTCCTGGTGCTGGATCTGCAGGAATATTTCCTTAATCCTGAATCGCATGCTTATATTCCAAGCGCAAAGGCGATTCTACCTGGGATCAATCAGGCTATCTCGTTTTTTAGAAACAATCAAAGGCCAATAATTGCCACAAAACATGTTAATTCAATAAATGATGCCGGTATGATGGCTACCTGGTGGTCGGAAATAATGACAGAAAAGCACCTGCTGATTGGGCTGCACCCCGATTTGGATCTGAAAGAAGAAGAGATCATTCAAAAAAAACAATACGACGCATTTTATCAATCTGAATTAGCGGGGTTGCTGGATACATCTCAGATTGATCAATTGGTCATTGGCGGGGTGTTGACCCATTTATGCTGTGAAACTACTGCCAGGGCAGCCTTTGTTCAAGGATATGAAGTATATTTTCTGGTTGATGGGACTGCCACTTATAATCAAAAATTTCATGAGGCAACTCTGCAAAATCTCGCTCACGGATTTGCTGTTCTGACCTCGGTAGAAGATTTAGTGGAAGGACTAAAAATCTGATTATGAAAGAATTCCAGGTTGTAATAATTGGAGCAGGCCCAGCCGGATTAGCCGCTGCCATCCAACTTCAAAGGCAGCGAATTCCAGCATTAATCCTGGAGCGCGGCCAGATTGGGGGATTGCTGAATAACGCTTATTGGGTAGAGAATTACCCTGGATTTCCAGAAGGTATTACTGGAGCTGACCTGGCAGATCGAATCCACCAACAGGCAAAAAGATTAGGTGTAATAATTCACCATGAAGAAGTGAAATCAGTAAAATTTGGAGAGGAATTATTTCGTATAGCGACAAATAGAAGGGAAATTACCGCAAAGATCCTGGTAGCTGCGACAGGAACGAAGGCAATAAAATTATCCCAGAGTGCAAATTCAGCGAATCTGGAGGGTAAAATACTTGGTGAGGTTTTTCCTATAATACATGAAAAAGGGAAAACAATCCTGATTATCGGAGCGGGCGATGCAGCTTTAGATTATGCCCTAAATTTAGCGAGATATAATCAGGTGACTTTATTGAATCGGGGAACTGAGATCAGGGGACTGCCATTATTATGGGATCGAGTTCAAGAGAACGAGTCGATATGTTATTTTTCTGAGATAGAGATTAAGAAAGTTGATACGGCGGAACCTGGAAAAGTATCCGTTATCGCTAAGTCGGGTAAGCAAGAATCAAGTTTTTGCGTGGACTATTTGTTGACCGCGATTGGCAGAGAACCCGAGTTAGGGTTTATGGATAGGGATTTATTAAACAGAGTGGGGGAACTGCAAGATAAAAAGATAATATTTCAGATTGGTGATTTAAAGAATGGTAAATTCCGCCAAACATCGATTGCAGTGGGAGATGGTATTCGGACTGCAATGGATATTGGAAAAAAACTGGAGAAAGGATAAAGTATGAAAATTGTTGCCTCTGCTGGAAATCCTGATATCGCAATGGTTTATGTGGTCGAGTTTGATGGAGGTCTTGTTGAATGTGTTGAAGCTATCCAACCACCACGGGCCAGAGAGGAGAAGTGGGTTTTGATGATATCCACTCTATTTGGCTGTCCCGTTTCCTGCCAAATGTGTGATGCAGGGGGACATTATCGGGGAAAGTTAACCGAATCTGAGATGTATGCCCAGATAGATTATTTAATTGATCAACGCTACCCGGATGGTTTTGTACCATCAAAACAATTCAAAATTCAATTTGCGAGGATGGGCGAGCCTGCCTTAAACCCCGAAGTATTAGATTTGCTGGAAACATTACCTGAGAAACTCAATGCACCAGGTCTGCTTCCCTCACTTTCTTCGATTGCTCCCCATGGGACGGATGATTTTTTTGAGCGGTTGACTGATATAAAGAACCGGGTTTATCCTGATGGAGGATTCCAATTCCAATTTTCGATTCATACTACCGATCAACAGCTTAGAGATGAGTTGATTCCTGTAAAAAAATGGGATTTTCAAAAAATGGCTACTTTTGGCGAGAGATATTTTATACCTGGAGACAGGAAAATTACCCTTAACTTTGCTTTGGCCAAACAAAGTCCAATCCAATCAGACATACTGCTGAAATATTTTGATCCGGATCGGTTTTTGATAAAGATTACACCGTTAAATCCAACATATCAAGCAGTGTCTACTGGCCTCAAATCCTATGTGGATCTAGAAACCGGATCTGAGAATTATCCTATCCTGGATGAATTACGAGAAGCAGGTTACCAGGTAATTCTCAGTATCGGTGAACAAGAGGAGAACCAGATCGGTTCCAACTGCGGACAATATGTTCAGAAGCATCTCATGGAACATGGCGAGTTATCTGCCGGCTATACATATCAAATTGAAAATTCCCTAGTTACTCCGGACTGATTATTAGTCCTCTACCCGAAAGGGATTTTATGAGAAACATGCTGGATCAAATAGAAATCTGGCTAAATAATGATCAATCAGTTGCTCTTGCCACGGTTATTAAAACATGGGGTTCATCTCCCCGACCAGTTGGCGCTGGGATGGCTGTTTCAGTACAAGGTCAGATCCTCGGGTCTGTTAGCGGGGGCTGTGTTGAAGGTGCAGTATTTGATACCGCTCTGGAAGTTTTGAAATCAGGAAATCCCACGAGATTGCATTTTGGTGTGGTTGATTCAGAAGCCTGGGAGGTAGGTTTGGCTTGTGGGGGAGAGATCGATGTATTTGTTCGTGATTTTGATTTACATAATCTAAATAGCTGGAAAACTGCCTTTCAGACTGGTAAACCATTTCATTCAGCCCTGCTGGTAAATGGTTCAAAAAAACTGGTCGGAGAAGAATTATTATTATTGGATGATGGCAGCATCATCACTCCTGGTTTTTCATCAGAACAAAAAGAAATCATTAATAAGTCGATCCGGGAAGGTGCAGATCAGGGGAAACAATCTCCTCCAGGGTTTATCGAAAATGATCTGGGTGAGATTTTTTACCAACTGATTCAAATAAAACCGACATTAATTGTTGTCGGGGGTGTCCATATTGCTGTACATCTTGTGAGCTTGGCGGAAATTCTTGGGTTTGATGTAATAGTAATTGACCCCCGGAGGTTGTTTGGGAATGGGGAGAGATTTCCCAGTGTCAAACAAGTCATTAATGAATGGCCAGGAGAAGCGTTTCAAAAACTCCAAGTGAATCAATCAACTGCAATTGTTATGTTGACACATGATCCAAAAATTGATGACCCTGCACTTGGTATTGCATTGACCAGCCCTGCATTTTATATTGGCGCCCTGGGCAGTAAAAAGACTCATCAGAAACGTATAGAACGACTTTCTGCTAATGGTATTGATGAGGATCGATTAAAGATCATCCATGCCCCTGTTGGCTTGGATTTGGGGGGCAAACTGCCAGAAGAGATTGCCCTGGAAATTTTTGCAGAGATTGTTAAAGTAAGGAATTCAGCCAAGACTTAACCCAGACCATTCGGATACTAGATTCTTGGATGGGAGTTTTTCCCAAATCAGTATAAAATCCTTCTATTACCTTAGCAGGAGGGATGAATATGGATAGCACATTGGCGTTGGGAGGAGGGGGATCAATCAATCCTCTGGTATCTATCTCCGAATTAATATTCCATACTCTGGTCTGGATTGAAATATTTTCCGGAAGGAGAATATTGTCATGAGTAGAGATATTCGACAGTATATGAAACAAACAGAGACCAGATTAATCCTGGGATTTTTGGTGTTGGTTTTTCTGATAGGGGATGGATTGATTTTTTATTTTTACGGGACCGGAGCTGGAATAGCAGGGTTGATATGTTTAGCAGGAATGATGGTGCCGGTTTTCTTGATAGTTCTTTTTTTATGGATCGCAGAGAAGGTAGTACAAAGCACTCGAGAATGAAAATAGTCAGACAAAAACCATAAAAAAGAGGCAGTTATTTTCTACTGCCTCTTCTTAATTAATCAATGGGGATTGGGGTCAAGAAGGATGCCTTTTCCAATGATTTACTCCAGAGATTGGTTGAGGATTTCAACCAGGTCATATACCTGGATTTGTTCAGTGAGGCCTTTTGATCGAAGAGCATCATCAAACATTATCAGGCAAAATGGACATGCAGTAGTAATTGTGTCAGCATTGATATCCAGGGCATGTTGGAGTCTATGTTGATTGATTCTGGTATCAGCGTCGGTTTCCAACCACATAGCACCCCCGCCACCTCCACAGCAGAAGCTCTTTTCCTGGGATCTCTCCATTTCCAGGGGAGAAAGGTTTGCTTTGTTGAGTAATTCCCGTGGTTGCGTATAGACATTATTATAACGACCTAAATAACACGAATCGTGAAAAGTAAGCTTACCGTAGTCCTTTCCGGAGCTGGTATCGAAATCTTTCTTTGTAATTATCTCTGCCAGGAATTCAGAGGCATGAAGAACTTGGAAATTGCCACCGAATTTAGGATATTCGTTTCGGAAAGTATTTAACCCGTGGGGGCACAAGGTCACGATTTTATTAAATTGATATTCTGAAAATAGGGATATATTCTCTTCTGCTGCGACCTGGAACAGATATTCGTTTCCCATTCTCCGGGATGTTTCACCGCAGCACATCTCAGCCTCACCTAAAACACCATAATCGATGCTCAATTTGGTGAGAATTTCTATGAAAGCTATGGTAACTTTTTTGTTTCGATCATCAAAAGCGCCCGCACAGCCAACATAAAATAGCACGTCTACTTTCTCCCCGGGAGATATAACCCGGACATCGAGGTCATCTGCCCACGAGAACCTGCTTGGTGCTGGCATTCCCCAGGGGTTTCCCTGACGCTCAAAATTTCTTAAAGTTTCTCCCACAGTTTGGGGGACTTCCCCGGTCATTAAAACTTGAGCGCGACGAATATCAATTACTTGTTCAGGGGGACGTATAAAGGCTGGACAAACATCCAGGCAGTGTCCACAGGTTGTGCAGGACCACAAAAATTCTTCCTTGAACAGGTCGCTGGATAGACTGGGCTCAGATCCATTTTCAGGTGAGATTAAAGAGCCGGCCATATCATCTCGCAGTATCAGAAGCAGCTCCCTGGGAGAATAACTCATTCCGCTGATACTTGCCGGGCAGACTTCTTCACAACGGCCGCACTGCAAACAGGCGTCAAATGAGAGTAAATCCAGGGACGAAAATTCATCGATGGCGCTGGCGCCTAAAACCTCCGCATCCATAATATCTTCGATTGCGGCGAGTTCTCCCGCGGGTCGGTCTGTTCTTTGAAAGATGTGGATTGGAGTAAAAATCATATGGCGAAGTTTTGTAAAAGGGATACTTCCAGCAAAAATTAATCCCAAACAAATATGGCCGAAGAAAAAGAAGGGGTGAATCAGGTCTGCAGTTCTTGATGAAATTGAGATGTTGCTAATTACACCGGCTGTGAAATTACCAATCGGTGACCAGTTTGCCCAATCCGGTTGCAGGGAATACAATCTTAACCCTTCAGTAATGAAACCCACGATGGGTATCAAAGCCAGCAATACCAATGCGTACCAATCGTCCCAAGAGTTTTTCAGATAGTGAGGTTTGATAATCCATCTCCGGATGACTGCCATCAGAACACCAAGCAGTATCGCCGCACCAGCCAGATCCATTATTAACTCATGCCACAGATACACATTTTGAGAAAACAACGGCCAGGTGAAGGGTACGAACAATCCCATCTGCATGATTTTAATGGCAGTGCCCAAAATCTGAATTATCACACCCCAGAAAATTAACAAATGCATAATACCGGGGTAGATTTTCTTAATCGTACGGACTTGACCAAGCGCATATATAAATAAATCACCCACTCTGGACCATAATTTTATAATCCGTGTGTCAGTTGTTGTCATACGGATTCTCCGATGAAAATTTCTCCGTTGTCTATGGTCAGCGGTATTTTTTCAAGCGGCAGTGGGGGGGGGCCAGAAATTACTTCTCCTCCCAAAGGCTCAAAATATCCTTCGTGGCAGGGACAAAAGATTATTTGCTTTTCGCTGTCCCATTTAACAATACAGGCGAAATGGGTGCAGACTGCAGAATAAGCTTTTAGCCCTTCTTCAGTGTGGATCACAATTGCGGGATACCGGCCAAAGGGAACCGTGAGGCTTGAATCTGGAGGCATATCCTCAATTGATCCCACTCGAACAGCTTCAGCTGGAGTTTCCTCGAGGCTGGGAGGATAAAAATATGCCACAAACGGTGCCAGGAGAGCTGTTAATCCTGTAGCAGCGAGACCTTTTTTGACCAGGTTTAAAAAATCACGTCGGGTAATGTCACTCATTCAACTCACCTCCCCCCAGATAGTAAGCGCGATAATAATTATGAGAACTACAACAGAAACCATAATTCGTAATCGGATTGGTTTTTTTGTTTGATCAGGTTTTGGATCCAGGATGGGCCATAGGGCTAATAGAAGGACAATAATAAC
>JAZFRV010000020.1:0-3273 GCA_036445875.1 Anaerolineales bacterium | reverse complement strand
CCACTACCGGATTACCTTTTTTGAACTCCGGTGGTAAGACATCTCCCAAATACGCACTCCGAACCTGATCTTCAACCAGTTATTTATTGATACTGTTGTCGGCATCTAAAGTAATTATTTTGCCATGATAAATATTCATAATTCTTCCTCCGGGTTGATCATTCCATGACACAAGTTGATCTTTTTTTGGAAAACGTGTTCATGGTTTGGAGAGACGATAATGTTTTCAGAAAGTGCTAATAGGTCCTGAGTTGATCAATCTATCTCCAGATCTAATTCTATTCGGGCTGGATATGATTAGGGGGATTTATCCCAAGAAAAAGTAATCTCAGGGATTCGATGGTGATCGATAGTTATCCTACGCTAAAGTATTTGGCAGAATTTACTGAATTGTATTTTAATTGATCCAAAGTAGACAACATCTAATCTGATTGATTTACAAAAACCTGATTTTTACCGTGCTTCTTAGCTTGCCCTAACCCCAGCTCAGCTTGATGCACAAGCTCTTCAATCAAATTTCCATGATCAGGAAATCCGGCAACGCCAATTGAGATAGTAATGGGATACATCCAGTCCTGAGATGCATGAATTACGGCCTCCCGCAATCGGTCTGCCAGGGGGATTGCCTGATCAACAGAGGTATCTCCTAAAAGGATTATGAACTCATCACCAGTCCGCCATCTGGCAAGAAAATCGGAAGGACGCATTTCATCAGCTAGAACTCGACCTAAACGAGCTATCATTTTATCGCCGTCGAGATAACTGATCTTGTTATATTTTCTAAGGTCATCCCCATCTATAAGAAGAACAGTAAATGTCCCCTTATTTGCCTGATGGTGTTGGATCATTGATGTGCATTTATCCTGGGCTGCTAGCATATTGGGCAATCCGGATATTGGATCGGTATTTGCTAACCTTTGGGATTTATCTAACATAGCTCCCAGAGATAACATTCGCCGGACCATGTCATTTATGAGTTCGGTTTTTGAGGTACCTGTTAATTTTGTATTTTCATCATAAACCTTAAAGGTTTTATCAGAACTCATCCTCACATCAAGCAAGGACCCATAAATGATTCCAAGAATATCCTCTGGCGAACTTTTTTCAAGGCTGGAGAAATGAATCATTGCTACATTCGCTGCTTGAGAATCAAGTTTTACCCGTTTTGCTTCTTTCTGCAATCGTGCCCGAACTTTTTCACATAATTTCGCGTGATCCTGCCTTGAGCCTTCTGCTAAAACGCCTACAAATTGATCACCACCGATGCGAAAGACTTTTGCATCTGCCTCTTCTTTTAGGACTAATGTTATCCACCTCAGGGCTGCGTCCCCTGCTGCATATCCATGAGTATCATTGAGCTGTTTAAGATCAATTATAGCGAGTGATATAAAGGTAAAAGGTGAAAACGGCTGCTTTTTTGTATGTTTCAGCAACCATTCGAAGAAGGCAAGGGGATTTTCTGCCCCTGTCATTGAATCTGATCGTAAATAATGACTATCAACATATAATGAATAATTCATACCTGATCTCCACCTGGTAGCCAGCGATCATCTGAAATGAATAGCGATTAATACTTTAAATCCTATGGAACTCAGTGGACACTTGTGAAACATAGCTCAATTGTGTTTTTGGATATTCAATTGAGAGCAAGATAGTGAAACAAAAAGATTACACAATGGTTTTGTTCCCGGGAAAAATTATTGATATGTGTTATCTGGAACGACTCAATCAATGTGCTTAATGGTAGCATAGGAAAATTTCAATTGCAACCTTTAGGTATCAACAACTTATGAAAAAATCCACCCATTTTGGGTGGATTTACTTCCTGAGTGGGCGGTATTGGACAGATCTCGAACCAATTCCATCTTCATAACAATCACTGTTGATGAAGGTAATTTGTTGTCTTCTTACAAATTTTACCCTATAACCATACCTTAGGGACGCACTGTTGGAACTCGCATAATAGGGGTAATTAATTCCAATTACCCAATAATGCTGTAACCATAGGCACTAGAGATACCATCTCCCTCTTCAAAACGGCCCAAGCTGAAGATCCCCGGGTCTATCGGGCACTGCTTGTCACCGGTCGCCAAATCAGCAAGCATCTCACCCACCACTGGCCCCATTTTAAAACCGCTGCCGCTGAATCCCAAACCAAGCACCAGGCCTGGTAATCCATCAACCTGATCAATGATCGCATTCCAATCGGGGGTGACGGTGTACAAACCCGCCCAGCCACCTTGTATTCCGCCCCGCTCCAAAGCAGGCATTCGCCGAGCACTTTTCTCAACCATCTCCTCCACAAAAGGACGGTCTACCTTCTGATTAAAAATATCAGGGTCGGAAACTACATCGGAGGTATCATCAACTAAAGAACCCGCCAGGGTCAGACCGCCAGTGTCGGGGCGCATATAATGGGCGTTGATAAGGTCTCCCACTACGGCATGCATGGGCATCTCAAAATCATCGGGCTGCTTAAAACTGGTGATCTGGTGACGGCTGGGTTCAGCCGGAACATTTACACCGACAGATCTGGCCAGGGCAGGTCCCCAGGGGCCGGCGGTATTGACCACTGCAGCGGCATCGATCTGTCCCTCGGATGTATCCACCCCAACCACTCGCCCACTTTGCACCCGGATGCCAGTAACCTCAACACCCTGTTTTATGACCCCGCTCAGTTCTCTGGTTCGTGCTGCGAAAGCGTTACAGGCCATACTGCCATCGGCCACGCCACCATCGGGTTCATAGATGGCTACTTGTACATTCTCAGTGTTCAGATAGGGTGCGATCTCTTTCAAAGTTTCTTCGTCAAGCATTTCAGTACGGATTCCAATTGACTGCTGCATCTTGACACTCTCTACCATGCCTTCCGCCCCCTCTTCACCAGTCAGGAAGACCACTCCAGTTCGCATGAAGCCAACCTCACCTCCGACGACCTCATCAAAGTTCTCCCAAACTTTGAGCGCTCTCAGCGCCATTCGAGCTGAGGTTTCTATGGAATAATGTTGGCGGATGATCCCACCGGTCAGGCCAGTAGAGCCTGCGCCTAAATGAGTCTTTTCAAGAAGCATCACCCCAATATTTCGTTTAGCGAGGTGGTAAGCGGTTGCGGTTCCCATGATTCCACCGCCAATGACGATAACATCTGTAGTTTGTGATGACATGGTATTTCCTCTAGATCGTGATTTCCTGGTTTAAAACAAAACAGGGTACCCCCCTATGGTTCTAGGCTTATTGATTAATGATATTTCTCTCCTTTCTATAAATTATCTC
>JAZFRV010000019.1:0-11614 GCA_036445875.1 Anaerolineales bacterium | reverse complement strand
AAGACGCAATTGGAACCATACATGAAAAATTTTCCCGCTTAATAACAATATCTCCCGGTAAATTTCCAAAAGGTAGATTTATTTGTGCTGCTAGATAAATTAGTCCTGCGGCAAGCAACAAACCGATCCCGAATACTGCCAGCATTCGGGCGATATTCATTAAATCCATCTGGTTTCCTTACTTGATCAATCTGGGTTGTACTGCGTCGGCAGGAGGTTCCAAACCCATATGCAGATACCCCTGTTGAGTTGCCACTCTGCCCTGTGAAGTGCGATGCATAAACCCCAGTTGGAGCAAATACGGTTCAACTACATCCATGATGGTATCGGGGTCTTCCCGGATAGATGCTGCAATAGTTTTTAACCCAACCGGACCACCCTGGTACTTAACCACTATCGCTTGAAGAACCCGCCGATCCATTGTATCCAGCCCTTTCTCATCGATATTTAATAGATTAAGGGCATCTTTTGATATTTTTGTGGTTATCACACCTTTACCCCGAACCTGGGCAAAATCCCTCACCCTCCTCAACAGTCGGAGAGCTACCCGGGGAGTCCCACGAGATCTCTTGGCAATCTCTGTTATCCCTTGATCCTCTGAAGGGACATCTAATCTCTCCGATGCTTTCCGGATAATATCGGTGATTGCATCCGAGGTATAGTAATCCAGCCGATATACCGCACCAAATCTGGCCCTGAGCGGCGCGGTTACTAAAGCCAATCGAGTGGTTGCTCCCACTATAGTAAAACGGGGTAACTTTAACCTGACAGACCTGGCTGAAGGACCTTTCCCGATGATAATATCCAGCGAATAATCTTCCATGGCCGGATACAAAATTTCCTCAACAGCCCTACCCAGGCGGTGAATCTCATCTATGAAAAGGATATCTCCTTCATTCAAATTTGTTAAGATTGCTGCTAAATCTCCAGCCCGTTCCACTGCTGGGCCTGAGGTAATTTTGATATTAACACCCATTTCATTGGCTAGAATGTGTGCCAGGGTTGTTTTTCCCAAACCAGGTGGTCCATAAAAGAGAACATGATCCAGCGCTTCTTCTCGATGTTTGGCAGCAGAAATTAAAATCTCCAGGTTCTCCCGGATCTTTTCCTGGCCAATCATACCAGCCAGATATTGAGGACGAAGGGCATAATCAAACTGATCTCCGGGTTTTGAATTTGTATCTTCGATCCGATTTGGTTGTGTATCATTCATGACTAAGATTATACCGAAGTCAGACCCAATTGCGTAGTTATGTGCCTGAATTAGAGACTACAGGATATAATCACCATAATAAAAACTCTTTTTTACGCATTAGTTGATAAAAGCGGATAAACCAGGGAGAGAGACGATGAGAACAATTTATGAATCCAGCCACCCGCTTGTTGCCCATAAACTAACCAGATTACGTGATAAAACCACGAATCCCAAAAAGTTTCGGGAACTAATAAGGGAAATCTCAGCCTTGCTAGTATACGAAGCTACTTCTGATTTAGAAATTGAGGCCAAAACAGTTGAAACTCCTCTGGGAGAAGCAACTGGAGTAGAACTCAAGCAACCGATTGGCCTGATCCCAATTCTCAGATCTGGATTGGGAATGGTGGAAGGGATTTGGGGATTAATGCCAACCGCAGAAGTATGGCATATCGGTCTTTACAGGGATGAACAAACGCTCCAGCCAGTTCAGTACTACAATAAACTCCCCCTGGAACCGACTGTGTCAGTTTGCCTAGTCCTGGATCCGATGCTGGCAACAGGAGGTTCTGCTGTAGCCACTGTGGACATTCTCAAGAAATGGGGAGTCCAAAAAATTAAATTTATAGGTATCTTAGCAGCACCAGAAGGTGTAGAAGCGATGCAAACAGTCCATCCTGATGTCCCCCTGCACCTGGCTGTGATCGATAAGAATTTAAACCAGAAAGGATATATCGTACCGGGTCTGGGTGATGCAGGTGACCGGCAGTTTGGGACTGGATAAATTATTCCAGTTATTATTCCAAATCACAAAAGAAGACTCCCATATTGGGAGTCTTCTTTTATATCCTCAGTTTTCAAAAGTTTCAAACTAGGCAGCCGCCTCAATGATTTGAATAAAATCCTCGGCTTTTAAACTTGCACCGCCAACCAAAGCCCCATCAATATCAGGCTGTACAAAAAACTCTTTTGCATTCACCGGATTTACTGATCCACCGTATAGTACTTGAATTTTATCCGCTAATTTTGACGACCAGATCTCAGCCAGTGGTTTCCGGATAAAATCCCTTATAACTTGATTTGCTCCTTCAGGTGTAGCCGCTTTTCCGGTCCCGATCGCCCAAACTGGTTCATAGGCAATCTTCAGGTAAGCCATTTGTTCTTCACTGATGTTTTTTAACCCGGCGGTTATTTGCCGTTTTACAACTTCACCAGTTTGATCCCCTTCATTTTCTTCCAGGGTTTCTCCCACACAAAAAATGGGTTTAAGATCAGCGGTTATTGCGGCCAGGATCTTTTTATTCACTTTATCATCAGTATCATTAAAATAAGCCCGGCGCTCGGAATGACCAATAATCACAAATTCCACAAGTTCTTTGAGCATTACTGGAGAAATTTCTCCAGTGAATGCACCCTGTTCTTCCCAATAAAGATTCTGGGCACCGAGATGCAGAGAAGTTCCCAAGATTTGATCAGCAATCTGGGCGAGTGCCGTGAATGGGGGGCAGATTATACTCTCTACCCCTTCAATTCCTTCTAACCCAGGCAGTAATTCTTTAACCAAAGACCCTGATTCCGCCACTGTTCTATGCATTTTCCAATTTCCAGCAACACAGGGTACCCTCATACATCCTCCATATTCAGTTATCTAATAAATAAGGTGATTATTCTGGCTGAAGTCCTAATACTTCCTGGATCCAGACCGGCAGATCTTCCAGTTGCTCAAGATCCAATAAAAGATCCCGGGCAGCGTCAAATCGCTCCTGGGCAAATAGAATATCTGATTTAATCAAATAGGCTTCATGTAAATCCGGCCTTTCCTGCATAACCTGTTCCACCAACTGTTCGGCAACATCAATCCTTCCAGTAAGAAGTGCTTTCCGGGCTTCCAACAAATGACGTAAGGGGGGTTCAAGATTTAGTTCCGGATTGGATAAAACATCCAATGAAAATTCTTCAAAAGCTGCGAAATACAACGCTTCGCTGATTTTATCCTTCATTTCCTCAGGACTGAGTGGTGCCCCAATTTGATCAGCCCTCAAGTAGCTGTAGGCAGCATAAGTCCAAATATCAATATCAGTAAGCAAGTCACCCAGTTCCAGGATTATTTCTGGATTTTCCTCTGCCAATTGATAAGCTTTCTGGAAAGCATCTCTGGCCAATTGAGGGCGATTTGCTTCCAGATATGCAACTCCTATTTGGTATCTGTAGAATGGATTTTCTGGATCTTCTCTAATTTGCTGCTTTAGCACTTGAATCTCTCCTAAGACAGGAGCGGATTTTATACTCGCCTCTTGAGTCAATGTACCAGCCGTGATCAAATTTGGTCTCGGCGGTTCTAATGCGTTAGAAATCACGATCGATCCCAGGCAAAACAAAACAAATGCTGGAATTGCCATCCATATAATCCAACCTGGAATTCCTTTTTTCTCGGATTTGTCCACTACGACTTTTTCAAGAGATTCATCAACAACGGTGGGATCATCTTTGATTGCTCTCCGAACGGCCGTCTTTCTTGCATCAGATTCAAGCGTTAATGTTGGAGCATCTCCGTCCGATGGATGCTCTTTTATTAAGGTATCAAATGCCTTTAAGAACACTGCCATCATTTCCGAAACATTTTTATACCTGTCCTCGCGTTTCTTTGCCAGCGCTTTTAAAATCGCTCGCTGGATATCATCAGTTAGATCAGGATTCATGTCCCGGGGTAGAGGCAATGGGCTATAAATATGATCATGAATAACGGAGAATGGTGTATCCGCCTGGAAGGGAACTTCCCCTACCAACAATTCGTATAACATCACTCCCAAGGAATAGATATCCGTACCGCTATCCAAATTTCCTAATCCTTTAGCTTGCTCTGGCGAGATGTAATGCGGAGTTCCCATCATCATCTGTCCAGAGAGTGTTGTTTGGCTGGTTTCCGTGATTCTAGCCAATCCAAAATCTGCCAGGTAAACTTGTCCACCTTTTTCAATAAGGACGTTGGAAGGTTTCACATCACGGTGCAGTACTCCTTCCTGGTGAGCAAATGCAAGCGCAGATGAGATTACCCGGAAAATGTGTCTGGATTCCTTATACGTCAGTTTGGATTTCTCCAGACGTGCTTTTAAGGTCTCACCCCGGATATACTTTAACACCAGGTAAGGTCTGTCTTCATGTTCTGAAAAATCATAAATGGGGACAATATTTGGATGATCGAGCTTGGCAACCACTTTGGCTTCCCGTTCAAACCTATCAATGAAGCCCGGGTGCTCCATGAAAGCAGGATGCAATGCTTTAATCGCAACATATCGATCAAGGCTGGGGTGATAAGCCTTAAATACTGTGGCCATTCCCCCTTTCCCAAGTTTCTCGATTAATCGATAAGGACCAACATTCTCACCAATGACAAACGGCATCTTCCGTTCTCCTTAAAATACTCCCTGATTATACCTTATCAAAAATCTCATCAGGGGAATGTTTAGATCGCTTTGATTGTACGCTGGAAAATGAAAAGATAAAAGAATATCTAACAATACAGTAAAGCAATCTCCAGCAAAAAAATAAAAACCTCATCAGGTAAAAATGAGGTTTTTATCAAATTTTTTATACTCAATTTTATTTTATCCTGGTATATCTGTCTCTCCCACCCCGTATACTCCCGCTTTTAACACCTTTAACGGCAGTAAAGCACATTTTAACCGAGTCGGACCTAATTCAATTCCAAGCATCTCCAAAATGTCTTCTTTCGCTAATTCCTTCACATCTTCGATTGATTTACCAATAATCGACTCCAACATCAAATCGGCAGATGCCTGGGAAATTGCACATCCTTCCCCGCTAAAGACAGCCTCCGTCACAATTTGGTTTTCATCCAAGCGAACATCAATCCTGATATGATCACCACAAGTGGGATTATCATCCTCATAGGTGATATCATTAGGATCTAATTTACCCCTGAAGTGAGGAGTTTTAAACCTTTCAATAATCAGTTCCCGGTAAAAATCTTCCATTGTTCTTCCTATAAAATCAAACTACTCAAATATATCTTTAACCTTCTGGATCCCATCGATCAATCGATTCACATCTTCAAACGTATTATAGAGGTAGATACTTGCTCTACTGGTTGCTGGAAGGTTAAATTTTATATGTAGAGGCTGTGCACAATGATGGCCAGCCCGGACAGCAATACCATCTCCATCCAGAATTTGGGCAACATCATGTGCATGAATATCCTTTATATGAAATGAGACTACTCCACCTTTTTTATCAGCTGTGGGACCCAATACAGTAAGATCAGGAATTTCCTGTAATTTTTCCAGCGTATAGTTTGTCAATAATCGTTCATGTTCTTCGATTTGATCCATTCCCAGGTCCAAAAGGTAATCCACTGCTGCGCCAAAACCAACAGCTTCGGCAATTGCAGGAGTTCCTGCTTCAAACTTATGGGGTAAATCATTTGTTTCAAACGACCGGAGTTCAACCCGTTTAATCATTTCACCACCACCAAGAAACGGCGGCATTCTTTCGAGTAATTCCTTTCGTCCGTAAAGTGCACCGATGCCAGTTGGGCCGCACATTTTATGGGCAGAAAAAGCATAAAAATCAGGATCAAGGTCAGCGATATTTACAGGGAAATGGGGCACAGCCTGGGCTCCATCCACAACGGTCACCGCACCAACAGCTTTTGCATTATTGAGAATTTCTTTAAGGGGATTAATCGTTCCTAAAACATTCGACATATGAGTAACAGCAAGAAGTTTTGGCTCAAACTTTAACAATTTCTGGTACTCATCAAGATCCAAAAGCCCATCAGGCGTTACTGGAATGAAATCTAAAACCAGGTCCTTCTCTGAAGCTAGAAGCTGCCAGGGAATCAGGTTAGAATGATGTTCCATTTCTGTCAGCAGAATATGATCCCCTGCAGATAAGTTGGTTCTACCCCAGGAAAAAGCAACCAGATTGATAGCTTCGGTTGTATTTCGAGTGAAAATCAGCTGCTCCACTGAGGGAGCTTGAATGAATTTTGTAATCTTCTCTCTGGCTAATTCATAAGCAAAGGTCGCTTCCTCAGCTAGTTTGTGAATCCCCCTGTGGATATTAGCATTATTTTCACGGTAATAAAATTCCATCGCCTCCAGAACAGCTTCAGGTTTCTGGCTGGTTGCGGCAGAATCCAGGTATATTAGCGGAACTCCGGGATAAACTTCCCTGGAAAGAACTGGAAAATCTTTCCGTACCAGCGAAACATCAAAACCTGGTGTCGTTTTTGCGGACATGGAACAATAACTCCCGATCAGTATTCAATTCAGATATCTTTAGGATTTTGACCGTCGTTTCTCAGTTGGTCTGCGGATATTCTGGGAGGATATAGCACACCATAAAACACGATCAGGCACCATCCAACCATCAGTCAGGTACACATTTTTGTGAAATTGGACTGCTACCTTTTTATGTCCTCTCTTGACAACCACACCTTCCAGCCAATCACGAACCCGATCATCCTCAAGATCATGATCGCAAAATACTTCTACGTGATCACCAATTTCAAAATCTTTCTCATTTACAGGTGGCCCAGAAAAAGGAATAGTAGCCAAGGTGTCCTCCATCCAATTTATAATAAAACCCATTCTATCAGGCTTCCCTGAAATGTGAATAGTACTGCCTAATAAATGTTGGGTTTACTTTAACGTTACTCTGTTCTTAATGTTATTCCAAAGAGCCTCACCCAAATCTTGGATTGGGAACCTGGAAAAAATATCATTAAAGAATCCTTGAATAATCAACTGTTCTGCTTCTAGATAGGGAATACCACGGGAAAGCAGGTAAAACAACTGCTCCTGGTCAATTTTTCCTACTGTAGAACCATGAGTACAGCGGACATCATTATTAAGAATTTCCAATCCAGGAATGGAATCAGCTCTGGCGCCTTTGTTTAGAATCAGGTTTCGATTTGCTTGATAACCATCAATATGCCGCGCACCGGGAGCAGCATAAATCATTCCTCTCCAGACGGAACGGCTCTTTCCATCCAACGCACCCTTGAATAGCAGATCACTGGTGGTTCGGGGAGCAAGATGGCGCTGTAAAGTGTTATAGGAAAGATGTTGATCCTTATCCGCAAAAAATAGTCCCGACACTCGTCCCTCAGCTCCTTCCCCAATTAAGTCGAGGGAAATAAAATGCTTAGACAAATGGGATCCCAGAGCGCCTATTTCCCACTCCACTAAACCATCTCTGTCAATAAGAGCTTTTTTATGACCAAACGACCATACCTGATCGCCGTATGATTGTATTTCAGCAATTCTTAAGTTTGCATTTTTACCAACAAAAATTTCTAAATTCTCTCCGGTCAGGGAGGGTTGCGAACTATCTTGAGGAGAGAGGGATTCATGGATATAAGTTAATGAGGATCCTTCCTCCAGGTAGATCAGGTAATGAAAAAAGTGGGCAGTATCCTCCCAGGGGGCAATTCCAATACTAATAAGCGGTTCGCTTACTTGAACGCGCTTAGGAATATAGATAAAAAGTCCCTGTTTAGCAAAAGCCCCTGTGGCAGCTGCAAATACTCCATCTTTTGGGGAAATGATCTTTCCAAGTACTTTTTTCACTAATTCAGGGTAATTATCGGCAGCTTCGGATAAGCTCAGGAAAAGTACTCCCTTTTCTTTAAGCTCCTCTGTTCGATTTATTTCCACTCCTGATGGATTGATAAAAGCGGTTGATTTTCCCTTAAGAACCTTATCGGTGAGAATTCTACCGCCGGTGGGTCCTGAAAATACTTTACCATTCGGCAGTTGGATCTTACCAAAATCAAATCCCATAAGAGATGTCCTGCGCCAGGCTTCATCCTTTAATGTTGGAAACGGCAGTTCCTGGAAGACCTGCCAGGCATCAGCCCGATATTCCCGCAGGACAGCAGGAACTTGATCCAAATCCGCAATCATATCCCGGGAAAAACTAAATCCCTTTTCAGGTTGTTTTCTTGCCATAAGTTTCCTTAATCAGCCGATTGATCCTTCCATTTGAAGCTGGATCAAACGGTTCATTTCAATCGCGTATTCCATCGGCAGTTCTTTCACCAGGGGCTCAATAAATCCTGCCACAACCATACTGGTGGCTTCTTCTTCAGTTAAACCTCTGCTCATCAGATAAAACAGCTGTTCATCTTCTACTTTGGAAACAGAAGCTTCGTGCCCAATTGTGACATCTTGTTCGTCAATCTCAATATAAGGATAGGTATCAGATCGGGAGTTCTCATCCAGGAGCAGCGCGTCACAAACCACGTTGGATTTGACATTCGTGTTGCCTCGATTAACCCGTAATAATCCCCGGTAGGAAGCTCTTCCTCCATCTTTACTGATCGATTTAGAAATGATCTTGCTGGTTGTATCTGGTGCCAGGTGAATGACTTTACCGCCGGTATCATGGTGCTGCCCTTTACCTGAAAATGCAATTGATAGGATCTCTCCATGAGCTCCTTTTCCCAGCAGCATGCAGGAAGGATATTTCATGGTTACTTTCGAACCCAGATTGGCATCTACCCACTCCATGGTTCCATTTTCTTCAACCTTAGAACGCTGCGTCACCAGGTTATAGACATTATTGGACCAGTTCTGAATGGTTGTATAGCGAACCCGGGCATTTTTTTTCACAATAATTTCAATCACACCACTGTGAAATGAATCCGTAGTATAAGTTGGAGCGGTGCATCCTTCCACATAGTGCACCTGAGATCCTTCATCAGCAATGATGATGGATCTTTCAAATTGGCCGATATTTGCAACATTCAATCTAAAATACGCCTGAAGTGGCAAATCTACTTTTAATCCCGGGGGAATGTATACAAATGATCCCCCAGACCAGACTGCACTGTTTAATGCTGCGTATTTATTATCAGAATACGGAATTACAGTGCCAAAATATTCCCGGAACAATTCAGGATGCTCTCGAAGACCATTTTCGATACTCTTAAATATGACACCTTGTTCGGCTAGTTGTTCATGAATGCTGTGATAAATCATCTCTGATTCATATTGAGCACCCACTCCGGCTAGAAATTTTTGCTCTGCTTCTGGAATTCCCAGTTTATCAAAGGTATTCTTAATAGAATCTGGAATATCATCCCAGGATGATTCTTCCTGCTCGATTGGCTTCACATAATAGTAGATATCATCCAGATCCAGGGTAGAGAGATCTGGACCCCAGGTTGGTGTTGGGCGTTTTTCGAAGTGTTCCAGAGCTTTTAACCGATATTTGAGCATCCATTCCGGTTCACCTTTCATCTGGGATATCTGCTCAACTATTCCTTTGTCCAACCCCTTCTTGCTCTTAAAGACATGGACTTCAGGATCGCTGAAACCATATTTGTATCCACCAATACTATCAATTAATTTCTCGTCACTCGGCATGAGAAATACTCCTAAACCTTATGCTGGGTTTTGTTCTCGTAGAAATAAATTAAGCAGCGTGCTTCTCCCGCAGCCACTCATACCCCTCTTCTTCCAAACGGAGAGCCAGCTCAGGACCGCCTGATTCCACAATTGTACCGTTCAGCATCACATGGACATAGTCCGGCGTGATGTAATTTAATATTCTCTGGTAATGGGTAATTACTAAAATACCCTGGTCTTTTTTGCTGATTGTATTTACACCATCAGCCACAATCTTTAAGGCATCAATATCCAGTCCAGAATCTGTTTCATCCAGGATCGAAAACTTGGGTTCCAAAGTCGCCATTTGCAAAATCTCAACCCTCTTTTTCTCTCCCCCGGAAAAACCATCATTCAGGTATCTTCCAGCAAAAGATTCATTCATCTCTAATAATGCCATTTTTTCCTTTAACATTTTTCTGAACTCTGGAATCGAGATGCCTTTATCTTCAGGATCTTGCACCTTTCGGTGGGCATTGATAGCTGTTCGTAAGAAATTGGCCACGGATACGCCCGGTACGGCTACTGGATACTGAAAAGCTAGAAATAATCCCAGTTTGGAGCGCTCATTGGGTTTCAAATCTAATAAATTCTCCCCATCCAGAGTTGCTTCGCCTGCTGTGATTTTATATTTTGGATGTCCCATTAAGGCATAAGCCAGGGTGGATTTTCCTGTCCCGTTTGGACCCATCACAGCATGAACTTCCCCCGATTTAATGGTGAGATTCACACCTTTTAAGATTTCTGTACCTTCTACGTTTACGTGGAGGTTTTTTATTACTAGCCCAGACATTTATGATCCGCTCCAGTGATTGATTTTTGTGTTTTGAGCATTTTTTGATAGGGAAAATTGTAGCATAATTCCCTTGATAAGTCAATATTTAGGATAAATATCATATAAATTATTGACATATATTTCTTTCAGTGATAGACTTTTTGAGAAAGGTGGTTTTACACCTGGAAATCTTATGACCACAAACACCAGAAAAAGAGTCCTGCGAACCCTTCTAATCAATCAGAGGGGTACTGTGAATGAATTAGCTGAAGCGGTGGATATTAATCCCATTTCAGTTCGTCACCATGTCACAAAATTAGAAGCGGAAGGTTTAATACAGTCCGAAGAAGAGAGACACGGCGTCGGAAGACCTCGGTTAGTCTACAGTTTAACCAATAAGGGAATGGAACAATTCCCCCAACGATATCTCCAATTAACCTTGCGTTTACTGGAACATCTGAAAGCAAATCTTTCAGAAAAAGTACTGGTAGAAATCTTCCAGGAACTGGCTGAAGGCATTGCTGGCGAATTAACACAGGATGTTGATCTGGAGGATTTGTCTCTAAAAGAACGGCTTCATCTTCTTCAGGAAGTACTGACCGCTGAAGGATTTACGGTCAATTTGCAGGAAGAAGAAGGAAATTATTATCTTGTGGAAGCAAGCTGTCCTTACCATCATATCGGTGAAGATCATCCTGAGATCTGTGTAGTTGATCAAGAACTCATAGCTCATTTTACGGCCACATCACCTACGCGGATTGAATGCATTCTCGATGGCGATAAACAGTGTAAATATTTAATAGAGAAAACAACCTAAGAAGGTACACAATGGTTTTTAAAAGTTGGCAGATCGAAAGTATTGATTCAAAGTTAGCAGAAACATTACACAAGGGGTTGCAAAGTGTAATGGATCCTGAATTGGGCTTGAATATCATTCAATTGGGACTAGTAAGAAATGTTGAAATCCTGGAAGAAAAAGCTCAGGTAACTATGATCTTCACCACTCCCTTTTGCCCATACGCTCCCCAGCTGATGGAAACCTGCCGAAGTACAACCGAAGAAATCCTTGGAATTCCAACCACAATTGAGATGGGTCGGGAAGTTTGGGACCGATCATTCATGGAGGAGGGAGCTGTGGATTGGGGACTTTACTGATTCGATTTTCCTCCAAATAGAAATAGATTAACCATATATGTTGTGATTTAACCGTAAGGCCCAATATTACTCCAGCTG
>JAZFRV010000018.1:0-10922 GCA_036445875.1 Anaerolineales bacterium | reverse complement strand
GCCATTTTCCCACCGATAGCTGTTTCTTTCTCGATCAGATATACTTTGTATCCCTGATCTCCCAGATCAAGAGAAGCCTGCATCCCGGCAATTCCCCCTCCCACAACCAATACGGCTCCAACTGGATCACCCGCGGATTTGATCTGATCCGGTGTACTCGACATTAATAATTCTCCCTGGTCCACCAATATTATTATAGAATGCGCCAATAAATGCTGAAGAAATCAATTATAAACTTATCTGGAAAGACAGCGTACCCACTCCATTTCTTGAGAACCACAATTTCTGTTTGTAGGTACCGGATCCAGCCGATTACGTTTTATTTCATTAACCAGACAACCGCCCATTCTCAGGGACTGAGGGGCGATTGTGGTGAAGGTAATTTTGCCCTCTGAACCTTGGAAAAATTCTCCGGTTCAGTTGTTCGGATCTCGATGAGAATGTCATTGTCGTGGTATTTTGCTGTATTTGGATTTTAACGTGGTGTGATTCTATTGTCAATCAAACCCGTGTCGGTAGATAGGTGAGGGCAAATTTAATAGGAAGAATGTCATTTTAAACATGTATATTGTTCATCAAAAGATGATAAAAATGTCGTTATTGGGAGAATAAAGATGGCGAAAATTATTAATATTATGAACCCAGATAAGATTACCCTCAGCTCACCTAGAGTTTTGTCCTTAATACATAATCAGATAATTTCTGATAATCTTCCGGCAAATCCATATCCATACCAAAACCTGGATCAGAAATGATGGAAATATTCAATTTCATACCGTAAACCCGGGAAAGAATTTTCTCAACCTCCTCAATGGATAAACTTCCGAGCAAGTATTTTAAAATCAACATCCACAAGCGGGGCTTTGTTGCCAGATATCGCATCACTAACATACGTTTTGATGTGTCAGACAGGTGGACAAATTGACTTCTTAGTTCATTAAGTTGGTCCATCTCAATCACCAGAGGAGAGATGATTGTATGTTTCAAAGCCACCATTTCACCTATAATGATGGATAGATCCTTGAATCGTCCCACTATCCGGTTGTGCTCTGGAAATTCTTGAGATGTGATATCTTCAGGTACGGCGCTTAACAAAACATCTGCACTGAGGTGTTGATTGAGTTCCTTGAAAAAGTCGTTAATAGACTCTGTAGAAATTCCTGGAATATCTCCAGTGCAGAAAATAAGGTGAACGAGTTCCGGATATTTGTCAATGATGATTTGAGATCCGAGGATTATTTTTTCAAGTATTGTAGTAGTTTTCTCGATGGATATGAAATTCAGTTTCTTGGGATAAGGAAATTCATCCGGACTGAGGCCGATCAGGAATATTTCTCCTATATAAGGAGATTCAGACATGGATTCAAGCTGCCAGTCAAGCACCCTTTTTCCATGCATCGGCAGGAGAACTTTTGAGGGATATTTCCCTTCCGGATCATGAATTTCTAGCAGCTCTCTTCGTTTTTCATCTTGACCACAGAGGACCAGCACGGGGTAAGTCCTGACATCCACCATTTAAAGACCTCCTTAGGAGAATCAACCATGAAACCTATTCCTATTATATAGAATTAATAGGGAATCCGATATAGGCCAGCTGCAGATCTATATTCGTTCTTCAAGTAAGTTTAGTAAATAATTGTACAAGGGTTGGTACCTGCTCAGCAAATTCGGGGCAGCATTTCTCCTGCCAGAACATCCACAACTCGAGTAGATCCCAGGCCGGTTTTCAACAGCAATCGTCCTCGGGGAGAATCTGCTACTTCCCCGATTATCACCGCGTTTTCTCCATACCTGGTCTTTTTCATTACTTCGAGTACATCGCCGGCATCGTTCCTGCTGATGACAGCTAGTAATTTCCCTTCATTGGCGATATACAGCGGATCAAAACCAAGCATCTCGCAAGCTGCTGACACAGCGGGTTGGATCGGCAAGGAATTTTCGTCCAGAATAATCCCAACACCGGATTGTTTGGATATTTCATTTAACGCACTTGCTACACCGCCCCGGGTGGGATCCCTCAGCACGTGGATAGAATTTGAGACAGACATCATGGCTGCGATCAAGTGGTTTAAGGGTGCTGTATCGCTCTCTAAGCTGGTTATGAATCCTAATTCCCCCCTGGCTTCAAGAACTGCTATTCCGTGATCGCCAATCGTGCCAGATATAATGACCAAGTCTCCCGGTTTTGCTTCAGCTCCTCCAATATTCAGATCAGGATCAAGCAATCCAACCCCAGTAGTAGAAATATACAACCCATCTGCTTCACCATGGGCAACAACTTTAGTATCACCACTGACAATCTCTACACCTGCTTCCTCTGCAGCGGATTTCATCGATTGAACTACCTTATCCAGGATGGATAATTCCAGACCCTCTTCAAGGATGAAACTGGCCGTGAGGTAGAGCGGTTTTGCCCCAACCATAGCGACATCATTTACAGTTCCACATACTGCAAGTTTTCCAATATCTCCACCGCGAAAAAACAAAGGAGATACTACATGGGCATCAGTGCTTACCGCCAACCTGGTCCCATCTGCCAGCTCCACAACGCCGGCATCATTTCCAGCCAAAAGGGCTGGATTGGAGAGAGGAGGATAAAAAGTATCCCGGATCAGATCAGCCATCATTTTTCCACCGCTACCATGTCCCAGAACTATTTTGTCTTTGTGGGATCTGGGTAGAGCACAAACAGGACCTTCCAAGGAGGGGATTTCTTTATTCATGGGCTTTACCTGTTGTTATGATTCCGGTAACGGTAATAGGCTGCACAAGCGCCTTCATCAGATACCATTGTTGCTCCTAGGGGATTCTCAGGAGAGCAGAGAGTTCCAAAAGCTTCACATTCAGCTGGTTTTTTTATTCCTTGCAGTACCAGGCCAGAGATGCAAAGAGGAGATTCTTCAGTCTGAATGGTTTGGACATTAAAACGCAATTCCGCGTCATAGTCTGAGTAAGTAAGTTTCAAGCGCCACCCGCTTCCAGGAATAACTCCGATACCGCGCCATTTTCTATCACAGGATTCGAACACCTTGTTGATGGCTTCCTGAGCTGCCTGATTCCCTTGTTCAGTTACTGCTCGGATATAGGCATTTTTTACAGAGGATTCCCCCGCTTCGAGTGATTCTACAGTATAAAGGATCCCTTGGACAATATCCAGCGGCTCAAAGCCAGTTACTGTAATGGGGGTTTTATATTTATCTGCAATGGGGAGATATTCCCAATACCCCATTACAGCGCAAACATGTCCCGCAGCAAGGAAACCTTGGACCCGGTTATTGGGAGAGCCCAGGATAGCTTCAATTGCCTGGGGCACTCTGACATGGGATACCAGGATGCTGAAATTACTGACCTTTAACTGTTCTGCCTGTAAGATACTCATTACATTGGCTGGCGCGGTAGTTTCAAATCCTATCGCAAAAAACACTACCTCTTTGTTGGGATTTTCCTGGGCAATTTTCAAAGCATCAAGAGGAGAGTATACAACACGGATATCTCCTCCTTGAGCTCGTATGGAAAATAGATCAGCTTCTGACCCTGGAACTCTCAACATATCACCATAACTGGTAAAGATAACATCCGGTTGGGAGGCGATCACCAGGGCTTTGTCGATCAATTCCAGGGGGGTAACACACACTGGACAACCTGGTCCATGAACCAGTTCAATTTCACCGGGCAGCAGTTGATCAAGTCCATTTCTGATGATGGAATGGGTTTGACCGCCGCAGATTTCCATTATGGTCCATGATTGAGATACAATCTCGCGTATCTTCTTTATTGTTGAGTGGACTAGTTCTGCATCCCGGTATTCAGATAGGTATTTCATGAGGAAGTTTCGTCTCCCAATTCTTCACCTGCTTCAAGGATTTCTCGCAGTAATTCTATTGATTGCAGGGCTTCTTCCTCACTTAAAAGGCTGATGGCAAAACCTACATGAATTACCGCGTAATCGCCCAATTTTGCTTCTGGAACATGCTCAATACAGGCTTCGCGTGTAACCCCGCCAAAGTCTACCTTGGCCATGGATAAACCTTGTTTTTGGTAAATTTCAATGATCTTGCCAGGGACAGCTAAACACATCGCACGCCTCTCTTTATGCCTGTAAATGCTTTTGGCCAATAGCAGCTTGTCCGAGTGCTAGTCCACCATCATTTGCAGGAACTTGTTGGTGAACAAGGATCTTGAATTCAGCTGATTTGAGTTTCCTAATAGTTTTAGTCATGAGGGTCATATTTTGCCACACACCACCACTCAATGCAACCCGATTGAGATGATATTCCTCTCGCAGGCGGACAGACATATCCAATACCATCTCCGTGATACTGTTGTGAAAACGTCCTGAAATTGTAGGGATTGGTATACCATTCTTCTGATCTTCAAGAATATTCCTGATCATTAAACTTGGGTCAAGAATGTTCCCCGATGTGATTTCATACGCATATACACCTTCTTCATCTGGGTCAACCAGGGCTTCAAGTTCTATCGCTGCTTGTCCCTCATAAGTAATTACCTGGCAAACCCCTAATAGGGCTGAAATTGCGTCAAATAGCCTGCCCATTGAGGATGTCAGGGGAGCGTTTGTTCCGGATATAAGTTGATTAGATAACATATCCAAAGGGGATACTTCCGGTAATTGATTTGCTAGAGAGAAAGTGTGTTTAACTGCAGGATTCTCCCCCTCCCAGGGAAGACCTATGGTATGGAGCACTGATAATGCCATGCGCCACGGTTCCCGAATTGCTTTATCTCCTCCGGGAAGAGGAAAATTCAGTAATTGGCCTACCCGGGTAAAACGGTGGAAATCGGCAACCAAAAATTCTCCTCCCCAGATCAATCCATCTTCTCCGTAGCCAATTCCATCGAAGGCAACGCCAATGACCGGTTCCTCCCCATGATACAGATTATCCGCCAGGCAGGCAGCTATATGGGCATGATGATGTTGGACGGGGAAGGTCGGGATGCCAGCATCTGCGCTGCGATCCAGGGCATAACGAGTTGACAAATAATCTGGATGAAGATCATAAGTTATCAGTTCCGGTGTGATTCGAAACAAACCTTCAAAGTGAGTGATAGATCTCTCAAAACTGGTGAGGGTTTCAAAGTTTTTTAAATCTCCAATGTGCTGGCTAAGAAAACCATAGTCTTCTCTCGTTAGACAAAAAGTGTTTTTTAATTCTCCTCCCACTCCAAGAATTGAGGAGGAATTTCGGGGCAGTTTGATAGGGTGGGGGGAGTAACCCCGAGAACGCCTGCTTGGATATGAGCCAGTGATCTCGTCAGCTAAATTCGATGGAACCCGAGTTACTGAATCGTCACAGTGAATATGGATATCCCGGTCATGAAATAGATATGCATCAGCGATATTCTTGAGAAATTCTCTTACCTCTTGGTTATCGGTCAGGATCGGATTTCCGCTGAAATTGGCACTGGTCATCACCAGAACTGAATATAGCGAATCTGGATAGTGCTCCATTTGGGAGAACAACAGGTAATGAAGTGGTGTATAGGGAAGCATCACTCCCAGGGTATTTTGTCCGGGAGCTATCTCCTTTGGTAGAGTGCTCCCGGATTTTTTTTCCAGGAGCACTATCGGTCTTTGAACCGAAGTGAGAAGAGAAGTTTCTTTATCAGATAAATGGCAGTGTTCCCTGATAGTGTCAAGAGTGGGCATCATCACCGCCATTGGTTTATGAGGGCGACCTTTCCGATTTCGTAATCTCTGAATAGCAGCTGAATTACTCCCATTACAAGCCAGATGGAATCCTCCCAACCCTTTGATAACTACAATCTTTCCTGCAGCAAGAATCTCCCGAGTTTCCAAAATTGCAGCATCTTCAACGGCAGCTGGCTCATCACTATTCTTCTCCGTAAATTCCAGCCAGACTTGGGGTCCGCAGGTTGGACAGGCAACCGGTTGGGCATGGAACCTGCGATCAAGAGGGTTTTCATATTCTTTTTGACAGGATGGGCAGAGAGAGAAACCCGCCATGGTTGTTTTAGGGCGGTCATAGGGAATATCTTTGATGATTGTGAACCGTGGACCACAATTGGTGCAATTGATAAATGGGTATCTGTGCCTGCGATTAGAAGGATCAAAAAGTTCACTCAAACAATCCACACAGATGCTGACATCCGGGGAAATGGGTTGGAAACCACCCTCTACTGCCTGGGAATGAAGGATCTGAAATGAATTAAAATGATCAAACTTGATATCTTCAAAACGGATGGAATCAATCTGGGCTAACGGGGGTGCTTCGTTTTCAAGACAGAAAATAAATTGATCCAGAATATCTTTTGGACCGGATACTTCTATATCAACTCCCCCTGAGGTATTTCTTACCCACCCATTAATGTTAAACCGGTCAGCCAATCCGTATACAAATGGACGAAAACCTACTCCCTGGACAATGCCATTAATCTGTACCTGGTAGGTTTTTAGTTGTTCCATATCAAAGTGTATGTGTATCGGTTATATATCCTGTCAACCAGGCGGTCCAAGCTAGTAATCCTTCCCCAGTCTGGCAGGAAAGGTGGAATGTGACCAGGTCGGGATTAAGTATTTGCACACCTTTCTCAAAATATTCCATATCAAATTCGACATAAGGGAGCAGGTCAATTTTATTGATGATCAGGGCATCAACATCCCGGTACATCGCGGGGTACTTATAAGGTTTATCATCACCTTCTGGAATAGATGCGATCAAGATATTTTTATGGGTACCAAGCTGAAATGATGCAGGACAGATCAAATTCCCGACATTTTCAACCAGCAGTAAATCAAATAAATCCAGGTCAAGTTCGTTAATCGCACCCAGGAGCATATTGGCATCAATGTGACATTGTCCCCCGGTGTTAATCTGAACAGCCGTGGCGCCAGCTTCGGCTGCTCGATCTGCATCAATACTGGTGGCAACATCACCATCAATGGCGGCGATTTTATATTGTTCTGTCAGAATATGTAATGTTTTTTCAATCAGAGATGTTTTCCCAGCTCCAGGGGATGCCATAATATTTATACTGAATACAGAGGCGTTATTCAGCTGCTGGCGAATTTCTGCTGCCAATTTATCATTTGCACTATGAATTTTTTCAACAACGGATATGTTTCTTGCCATAACGAATCCTTTTCAGAGGATATTGATGCTATCTAGGTGAAACTCCTTCCCCTGGATTATATCCATCTGGTTACTCTCGCAGTGGGGACAAGGTCTTAATTCGCCCTGAACAAGGTTGTATTCCTTCTTGCAATCCCTGCATCGGAATATTGCTGGAATCCGCTTAAAATGGAGTTTTGCCCCTTCACAGAGGGTATTCTCAGTGATCATGTCCCAATAAAATTGCACGGAATCGTCGATCACAGTGGAAAGCTCGCCGATTACCAGGTAGAGATCTGTGATCTTGCTGGCATCGTTCTTCTCTCCATGTTTAATCGCAATATCTGCAATTTGCTCCGTGATGGATAACTCGTGCATATTTAATCAGGATTCCTCTGGAATGATTGCCAGGGACCTCTTTAATTTACGGGTTGCGAGTAAGAACAGTGAAGTTATGATAATCGCAGACATTATGCACCAGATACAGGTTGCACCGATAACAAATGGTTCAAGAAAGGTTAGGTATACAGAAAACAGAGTACCTAACAGGGTAACAATCCAAAGTAGGGTGTTAACCCTGTTTTGCCAGATTTCAGACATTAGATTTCCAGCTAACCAGAGAATGATCACTGCCAGGTATCCTAAGAGACCTAGAATTCCGATGGGGAGAACCCCAAATAATGTGGCATAAGAACTTTGCTGAACGGTATTGCAATCTCCAACTGGTCCACAGACTGCTTCAACCTGGTTAATTTCTACAAACGAGAGGTAAGCAGCGACTCCAATTCCAAGCACGGATAGGAGGGGAATCAGCCAGTTATTTGTTTGTGTTTGATCTCCCAATTGCTCTTTTCCAAGATTGACCCCGGCATAAACTAAGGATCCGATCATCCCTGCCAGAACTGCAATGGCAAGAAGATTTCCCGCCAAATCGGATGAAATTTTTTCCCAGACGGTCGTTTTTAGGTCCAGTGAGGAACTGGTTGATTCTGCTTCTCCAGATGCGGATTCTGCCATAGCTTGTTCAAGGCCGGGAATGGCTGGCCAATCGATCCCGCCATTATTTAGTCCTTCTTCGATAATCCCGGGCAGCAGATCCGGGATCTCTCCCGATCCAATCAGCACATAATCTCCAACGATTAATGTGGGTACGGCTTGCCTTTCTTCTGGAATATTGAAGGTTTGCACTGAATTTAAAAATAGGGTGTTCCCAATTTCAGTATACGTATTTACTCCATAGATTTGGAGTTGAGATCCGTATTGGTCAACCAGCGGGGGTATAACCTCATTGATTACATCCAGGCAGTGGGAACAGGATGGTGAGTAGAGCAAAACAGCCCTGATTATTGGTTCCTGGGCGTTCCCTGGAGATGCAAAAGGGAATACGCTGATCAATAGAATTAGAATGGCAAAAATGATATTTCGGACGCGGATCATACTTCCTCCGGGAGCAATAAAAAAAGCTATTTCAACAAGCTTTGGGAGATTATAGTCTTAATTCCATCAATTGTACACAGGTCTAATAATCCACTACTTTGAACTGATCAGAACAGGGAGGTTTTAATCCTTTCCAGGTCTTGGTTGGTTTTCTGCAAATAGTCTGAATTAAGCAAAAGAAATATTTCCCGGGCTTGTTCGATGGCCTGAAATGCGGCCTGGAGTTCTGTTAATCCTTCCAGGGCTAAGCCCTGATTAGCAAGAGCAATTCCCTGTCGGTGTAAATCACCCAGGGATGCAGCAATTTGATAAGCTTGCTGGTGGTATTCTACGGCAGATCTCAAGTCCTGACTGTGGGATGTAATCATTCCCAGCAGGTCATAAACCAGGATTTGGGAGGGAAGAGAATCGAGAGACTTTGAGAGATCTAGGGCAACCAGGGCAAATCCCTGGGCGGATTGATAGTTCTTGTTTTGAAGATAACAGTCTGCCAGGTTAATCAATGCGGTCAGCTGAAGGGACCGGTCTTGAAGTCGCTCTGAGTTTTCAAGAACTGATTTGTGAGATTCAATAGCCTTCGCATAGTCATCAAGAGCGCTGTAAGCCAGTCCCAGGTTGCCACCGGCAGAAGCGCTGAGGAAATGATCTCCATCTGCCTCAGCTAATTTTTGTGCCGTGGTTAAGGGTTTGATAGCTTGTTTGGGTTGGTTCAGCATCACCAGGCAGATCCCAAGATGGTTAAGAGACCGGCTCTGGTGATTGATCCGATTTTCTTCCCCGAACAGATCAGCTGCCCGCTGATAATAATGAACGGCGTCCTGGTATATATTCCTTTCCAGGAGCAGTTTTCCAATTTTTGCATTGGATTGAGCTTCAAGAAAGGTATCCCCCGTTGTTTGAGCTGTTTGGATTTCATCAAGCAGTGATTCAATGTTGTTCATGTGAGTTGTTTGTTAAGCCAGGAAGAAACATCCTCAAAGACCTGATCGTGTTCAGGTTCATTATATATCTCGTGATACAACCCTTCGTAATAAATAATTTTCTTGTTTTCTGATGACACCAGATCGTACAAGAATTGTGTGCTCACTGGGTCAACAATATAATCTGCTTTCCCATGCAGAAGCAGTAATGGTAAATTGATTTTACCCCCATCAGTGACTACTCGATCCATAGCCTGGTTCATTTTAATTGATAAATTAGTGGTGACTTTTCCAGTAAATACCAATGGATCAGCTCTGTAGGCCTCAATAATGTTTGGATCCCGGCTTAAACCGGATGAATCGATTGCCGCTAAACCAAGCTTTGGTAGGATTGTGGAGATTATTTTACCAATTGTGATGGTAATAGGTGATATATTATCAGGCACGAGGATTAATGAACCAGATAATATTGCACCGGCAATCTGATCAGGATGATCAATCAATAAATGAGCACCCACTAATCCGCCCATGCTGTGGCCTAAAATAAATATGGGAAGATTGGGTTGCAACTCTTTGATTATCTCAATATAAATCAGGAGAGTTTCGGTAAATTCTGAAAAATCTTTTATATATGACCTGGTTCCCTCTGACCTCCCGTGACCGGGATAGTCAAACCCGTAAATAGCATAACCTTCATAGACAAAATATTCTGCCAGGTGCTGGTATCGGCCGCAGTGTTCATTTAATCCATGGGCAATTAATAAAACTGCCCTGGCTGACACATCCGGAACCCAGTTCTGATAATAAATGGATTGATTTTCCTGGTTTGAAAAGAATCCGTCTTGATGTTTCATTAAACTCCTCGAAAAGCCTTAATTATTTATCTAATAGATTCAGCTAACGACATTTGTTCTCAGGGCTGTTTTGAAAAGTATAATACATATTAATCATGGAAGGTTCTAAAACCGCGAATAGGGGAGGAAATTATGCAATTGCTCACATTGTATTATCCTGAAGGTCATCAGTCCCATTACTTTCCAGGCCATCCAGAACGACCAGAAAGAGTGGAAATTATCCGGAGTGGATTAGAAGAGATAAATTTATGGAATGAATTTCCTAAAGTAAATCCACTTGACTTGTCAGAACATATACTATCCTCGATCCATGATGGGAAATATCTGAAAATTCTTAAACAAGCCAGCTCTTTGGAAGAGATGCTGGATCCGGACACGTATACTACCCGGGAATCCTGGCAACTTGCCCTGAATACTGCGGGAGGAGCAGCTGCGGTAGCGGAATCTGTTTGGGATAGAAAAAGCAAAAGCGGATTTGCCCTGACAAGACCTCCCGGTCATCATGCCACTCCCTCGAGGGGGATGGGCTTTTGTTTGTTAAATAATGTTGCAATAGCCGCTGAATATTTACTGCAGGAAAAAGGCGCTTCCAGGATTTCAATCCTGGATCTGGATTTACA
>JAZFRV010000017.1:0-6173 GCA_036445875.1 Anaerolineales bacterium | reverse complement strand
AAGGATCTCAATATCTGGGCTGATAAAACCATGCGGGATGTCTTGGATTTGATACATTTTCCGGATCAAGAAATGGTCACATCTATCATGTCTTTTGTTGTAGAAAGTGAGTTGTGGCCAAAACGGCGAGAGAATGCGATTTCCCTGCTCAGGGGGTATCACAAAGGAGGCGCGGAGATTATTCTGGTCAGTGCTGCCTTTGAGCCGGCAGTGATTGAGTTTGCTAAACGAATTGGCAATGAGCGAATTACTGCCATAGGGACACCTGTATTTCTAACCGAAAATGGAATATCATTGGCAGAAAATTTAACAACGGGAGAAAAGAAGCTTGAAAAAATTTTAGATATTATCGGATCGAACCCACTTGATGTCGCTCTGGGTGATACATTTGCGGATATCCCCCTTCTTGAGCAGTCCAGGCACCCTATTGCGGTATTCCCAGATCGAAAACTTAGAAAAACAGCAGAGATCAGGGATTGGCAAATATTGGAATAACGACTGAGGTATACTTGCACCCGAATCCGGCTGGGAGTAAACTAAAATTGTTACTAATGTTTATTATCTTCTGATTCTAAGGAGAAAAAATGAATAATTTGATCAATAGAGTGATGCGAGCCGCGCTTTTAGATAAAGAGTTTTATAAAGAAGCAGAGGCTGATACCAGTTTAAACCAGGAAGCTCTAATAGTAGTGATTATAGTATCCATTGCTGCCGGTGTCGGCTCCTTCATCGGCAGTCTAGTTGGAGGCGAATTTGGTGCTGCTATCCTGGCGTTGATCATTAGTACAGTTGTAGGGATCGTAAACTATTACGTCTGGGCCTATGTGACCCACTTTATCGGAACTAATATGTTTAAAGGAGAAGCTGATCCGGGAGAATTGCTGCGTGTGCTTGGGTATGCCAGCGGTCCCAGGATCCTCAGTTTACTTGGTTTTATTCCCTGCCTGGGAGTTTTCCTTAGTTTTGGAGGAGGAATCTGGGCGCTGGTAGCAGGCTTTATTGGTGTTCAGGAAGCACTGGATTTAGACACAACCGAAACCCTGGTTACCGTGGTCCTGGGTTGGTTGGCCATCTTAATCATTAGCGGTATTGTAGCCAGTGTGCTAGGAATTGGAGCAATCGGGATTGGATCTGTTTTATCATCCTTTGGTCGCTGAGCGGAGTCTATTAAGTCTTTGCCGCAAAGTAGAAAAAGGAACGGCCAGTTATCTGCTGATCAGGCAGGTGCTGGCTGTTGCCAAGTGGTATAAACATAGGAGATTTTATGTCAAGTAAAAACCCCTTTTCCCGCCTGTTGATTTTGTTTGCCGTGTATTACGGCATCCTCCAAAGCTTACATCTGCTCTTTTTAGCCAGAGCTGGATTTATCATGGTAGATACAGGGGCAATTCCTTTTCCAGCTCCCCCACCGGAAATCGGCTGGTCAACCCAGGTAATTCCATTTTTATTGGCAATGGGAGCGCTTGATGCCGCCGCTGCGTTTCTGGGGATCTTCTCAACGATAGTTCTGGTCAGAAAAAATCAATTTGAGTCCAGACCCTGGATGTTATCCCTGGTGATTGCGCTTACTTCTGCCTTGATTTTTGCCGTGGGGACTTTTGCCAGCGGAGCCTGGTTGGATCATCCGATTGCCTACGGGATTTTATTAGTGTTTTTCTCTCCCATCTTCCCGTTGTTTATAATGATCTTACGGAGAATTGGCAAGACAGAGCACCTTTCGTGAAATATTTATGCGTAATTATGGGGCAGTTATTCAGGATCCTTTGTGATGACCACCCACACAAAATGATCTTCACTGTGGATCTTTATCGCTGCTGGAAGTGAGGAAAACAGATCATCGATTTCTCGACCGGAAAGAAAATGGCTGCGCATCAATACCAATTTTTCTGCCAGAGCAAGCAGTTTTACCCCCCAGGTGTGGATATCTGGTTCTTCAATGACTATCTTGCCAGCAGGCTTAAGCACTCTCCACAACTCAAGAGCCGTTTTGGATTGATCACATACATGATGCAAGGCGTCAACCATTATAATCCGATCAAAAGATTTATCAGGGAATGGCAGCATCTCAGAATGAGAATTCACCGGATCTAAACCGTTTTTTGTTTGTGATTTTGCTAGCATTTGGATGGATGGATCAGCAATGATAACATGAGTTACGAGTGGTTCAAAGTACTGGGAAATTCTACCCGTTCCCCCGCCGGCATCTAGCAGCCGATCAGAAGATGACAATTCAGCCAACGTAGTTAATGTCTCAGGAGGTTTTGCCTTAATAAAGTTGTCATATATTGGTGCGAGAATATCAAAGTGGTCAAACATTCTTTAACTCCAGTATTAGTGATTGGTGATTGTATCCGGTAATGGTCCGCTGGAGAGCTGGTTAATAAAACTATTATAGTAGATTTATTGACGCAGTGACCCCTCTAGCTTATAATTTTTTCCGCGCGAATTTATTCGGGGAAGTGCTGGAACTGGCAGACAGGCATGACTTAGGATCATGTGCCCTTATAGGCGTGTGGGTTCGACCCCCACCTTCCCCATATCAGCAGACTAGGCAATTAAAAGGGCCTGAAGATCCATGGCCCTTTACTGATGCGCAATACTAAAAGAGGAAACCATTGAAAATTGAACAAACATATCTTGAAGATCATCAAATAGAAGTGACAGTAGAAGCAGATCAGGATACTTTTGAAAAGGCCAAACACCTTGCGGCAAAAGAACTGGCAAAGGGGAAAAAGATACCTGGTTATCGACCGGGAAAAGCGCCTTATCAACTGATTGTGAATCACTTTGGAGAAAGCGCGATAATCGATCATGCCCTAGAGCATTTTCTGGATGATATTTATCCAAAAATCCTAGAGGAGGTTGAACAGGAGCCTTATGGTCCCGGTCAGGTCAAAGAGATCAAGAGTTATGAACCACCAACATTTATCTTCATTATTCCTCTCCAGCCTGAGGTATCTCTGGGTGACTATCGGGAGATTCGGATTAAATTCAAGAAGAGTAAAATATCCAGCAAAGATATGGATGAAGTGATTGAACGGATGCTCTCCCAACAAGCTTCTGTAGAGGTTGTTGAGCATGCTGCAGAAGAAGGCAATCTAGTTGATACATCCCTGGATAGTTATCCAGCGGAAAGTGACCCGGAAGATGATGATAATTACCTGCTGAAGAATCAACCACTACCGGTAATGATTAAATCCAAAGAAGAGGATTCTACCAAGGAATGGCCTTTTCCTGGATTTTCCCGGCAATTACTCGGTGTATCTGCTGGCGATTCTTTGGAATTAACTTACGAATTCCCCGAGGACGAAACTGTCGATGAAGATTACAGGGGAAAAGAAGTTCTTTACAAGGTTTCTGTCGAAGGCATTAGGGAAAGGGTTTTACCTGAAATGGATGACGAGTTTGTTAAAACAGTTAGTGATCTCGAAACTGTTGGAGAGTTGAAAGAACAAATTCAGGAAGAATTAAGCGCACAGCGGAAAATAGAAGAAGAGAATACATACATCGATCAAATCCTGGAAGCTGTTCTTGAGGACGCTGAAGTAAAATTCCCTCCTCAAATGCTTGAAAATGAGATCGAGGGTGAAGTAAGAGAATTGGAAGCCAGGCTTAAATCCCAGGGAATGGACCTAGAAATGTATCTCGGAATTCAGGATCTGGAAGAAGAAGAACTTCGAGAACAGATTAAACCTAATGCAGAAAAGAGGATCGTTCAAGGATTGTTAATTGGCAAGATCTCAGAATCAGAAGATTTTGACATTGATCCCGAAGATATTACTGGCGAATTTCAATCAATCATACAAGATCATTTTGGCGATGATGAATCTCGTCGCACAGATTACATGAAAAGCGGTGATTCAGTTGCCCTGTTAAACAGAGTTAGCTCCCAGGTAATAACCAGGAGAACTCTGGATTTCCTGATGGCAGTTGCCAAGGGGAAGGACATTACTGAATTCCTCAAAAAAGAAGACGATGAAAAAGAAGATGGAAATGATTCGGAGCAAACAACAAAAAAAGAAATAATTGAAACCCCGGACGATGCTGGTGATCCAGACCCGGCTGGATCCGAACCCGAGCAAGTACCTGAAACTGAAGAGCAGGATTAATCCTCTTGCTTGGACATTTCATTAAAGGAGACACAATGCAAACAGTTGAACCCCAGGCGCTTATTCCAATGGTGATCGAAAAATCAGGTAGATTGGAAAGAGCATACGATATATATTCTTTGTTATTGAAAAATAGGATTGTATTTGTTGGTACCCAGATAATAGACCAAACTGCTAATTTGATTGTTGCCCAACTGCTTTATTTGAGCAATGAGGATTCAGATGCTCCTATCCAAATGTATATCAATTCACCGGGTGGACAGATTTATGCCGGGTTGGCTATTTATGATACTATGCAGATGATTTCCAATCCGATTAATACTGTAGCAGTGGGAATTACTGCTTCATTTGGTACGGTGCTTTTGACTGCCGGTACTAAAGGTCAGAGATTTGTACTACCCCATTCAACAGTCCACCTTCACCAACCGCTTGGTGGAATCCAGGGCCAGGCAACTGATATTGAGATCCAGGCCAATGAGATATTAAGATTAAGAGAGAAGCTTAATGGCATTCTTTCCCATCATACTGGCCAACCTGCGGAAAAAGTAAAAACGGATACCGAACGCGATTATTGGTTGACTGCTCAGGATGCGGTGGATTATGGCCTGGTGGATAAAGTTCTTGAACCCAAAAAAGATTCAATCCTGGCCGCGGTAAAAAAATCTAAACCAGAGGACCCTGAAGAGGACTCACCAAAGAAATAAGATAGATAACTATCAGCCCGGTTTTTTAGGAAACCGGGCTTTTTTCTATCCACATTTGGCAGCGTATGATACCTAACAGATTCAATTCCATAAAAACAATCCTGCTGGATATGGATGGTGTACTGTGGCGAGGAACTGAACCAATTCTTGATATCGTTGAGTTAGTTGGTCGTATAAAAAGTCAACAGCGATCTTTCTTCTTTGTGACCAATAATTCAACTCAAACAGTAAAACACCATTTGAGTATATTTGATAAGTATGGAATCGACCTTCTTGATGATCAGGTAATTACCAGCGCAGAAGCAGCAGCAGCCTACTTGGGATCAAAACATCCAGAAGGCGGTTTTGTTTACCTCGTAGGAGAGAGTGGGCTTTTTGATGCCATGTTGAAACAGAATTTTTCGCACATTGAAAACTCTGCTGATCACAAAATTCTAGCTGTTGTAGCAGGATTGGATCGGGGAATAACCTATCAAAAAATTGAACAGTCCGCTGGATTGATAAAGCAAGGAGCAGCCTTTATTGGGACAAACCCAGATTTAACAATACCCACCTCTGATGGATTTTCACCGGGAGCTGGTGTTATCATAAAAGCAATAGAAACAGCATCTGGAAAAGTTGCTAAGATCGTTGGAAAGCCAAAGGCGTACCTGTATACACTAGCTCTCCAACGAGCTAAAAGCTCTCCGGGTGAAGCGATTATGATCGGGGATAGATTGGATACCGATATCAAGGGAGCTCAAGATCGGGGTATTCACACAGCCCTGGTCCTTTCAGGTGTAACGGATAGATTAAAAGCCGATACATGGGATCCGCGCCCTGATTTAATCGCTGAGGATGCTTTAGCTATATTGGATAAAATCGGGAACTATGAGACCTAGTCTATATAATCTAGATTATCAGGAATTGAAAAACCAAATTCAAGATTGGAATGAACCATCTTATCGGGCACCACAAATCTGGCAAGGGTTATATCAGAATTATTGGAATAATTCTGATGATTTC
Organism: Anaerolineales bacterium; assembly: GCA_036445875.1. Taxonomy (GTDB): domain Bacteria; phylum Chloroflexota; class Anaerolineae; order Anaerolineales; family UBA11858; genus B10-G9. The sequence goes on along the minus strand of JAZFRV010000017.1, from coordinate 355 downwards.
TCAACAATCCCCGTCTCCCTGAGAAAAGAAATTGACAAAATTTATGCCTTAAGTAGTTTATATTCTGAAAGAGAACTTCACTCGACAGATGGCTTTACCCGGAAAACTCTTTACCGGCTTGAGGACAACTCTGCGATCGAAACTGTGCTCATGGGGTATGAGGATCGAAACACTGTATGTATTTCCAGTCAGGTTGGATGCGGTGTGGGTTGTAATTTTTGTGCGACTGGAAATATGGGATTTATCCGTAATCTTTCACGGGCAGAGATTATAGAGCAGGTAGTAAATACTGCTGCAGATCTCGCACAAGACAGTAAAAATCTCACCAACGTCGTATTCATGGGAATGGGAGAGC
>JAZFRV010000016.1:0-5073 GCA_036445875.1 Anaerolineales bacterium | reverse complement strand
CTTCCCCGGTAAAAGCAAGTGAATTGGCCAGGCCGATACCCGGCGCTCCCAAAATTTTGGAAAGGGGGATGGCCACAAGGGTAAAGGCTGCCAGGGCAAGACCGGATGCAATCAGAGGAGTTTTTGCATTTTTCTGGGCGTAAAACGAACGAGTTGCTACCTCGAGCAGGGAATGACCAACCAAACCCACCAGGAAAGCTCTACTTGTCCATAAAACCAGATTTGTGCCGGATTCAGTAAAACCCAGAACTTGAATTAATGGACCCAGGTTGATCGCCAGGATAATTGTTATTGGAAGAGTTAAAGCGATAATTACCCGGATGGATTTTTCTAGAGTTGACCGGAAATTTTGGATGTCATCATTGACAATTTGTTCGGACAGGGTGGGAAGCAAGGCAGTTCCCAGGGCAGTGCCTATCAATGATTCCGGGAGCTGCATGAATAACCAGCCATACACCAGGGCTGATACAGATCCTGTGGGTAATCGGGACGCCAGGTTGTCCTGGAGTATAAAAACCCATTGAATAAAAAATACAGTTAATACCCGAGGCCCCATCAAATTTAATACTCTTATTACTCCTGGATCTTTCGGATTCAATTTTGGCGACCATCGGAATCCAAATTTAATTAAAGAAGGGACTTGAATCAACATAAATAATGCTGCACCGATGATTACTCCGTATACCAATCCGTAAACCCCCAAATTGAAAGCTGGTAAAGTGATGGGTCCGAGTTGGTAACCCTGCTCCGGAGCGAGAATCAGGATGCCAAATAATGATCCAATGTCATACATGGCAGGGGCCAGGGCAGGCACCAGGAAATGCTGTTGTGATTGAAGCCCGGCAATTGCCAATCCACCCAAAGAAAACAAAATTGTTGCGATCAGATTAAGTCGCATCAGGTCTGTAACTAATGCTTGCTGGGTGGAGGAGAACCCCGGGGCGATGCCTATTTCCCAGGAGACCAATTGTTTAGCGCTAAAAGCGATGACAAGCGATATCAGGGTGGTAACCAGGAAAACAGCATTGGTGATCTGAGAAAACAAATCCCACAGCTGAGATTTCTTATTAGATTCCTGATATTCTGAAAGCACTGGAATAAATGCCATTGCCAATGCACCCCCAGAGATCAACGCAAAAATTAAGTCCGGGATATTGTTCGCGGCATTAAAAGCGTCCAATTCTGTTGAGAGATTAAAGGTGCGGGCGATTAGAACATGTCGTAGGAATCCCAGTATTTTTTCCAGACCAAAAAAGACTGCGATGATCAATGTGGATCGGGCAATATGCTTCATGCTGGGAGTATAGCATACTTGATTGAGGCACTTTTGAATTGCAGTGTTCAGTGGTAAGATATAGCTGGATTTTGAAAAAAACAAAATAAAATAAATCCAAATATTTTGATAAATAACCGGAATAAGTACCAAATACAAAGGGGTTTTATGAAAATTGGGCTCACTGGATCGATTGCATTTGATTATTTGATGACCTTCCCGGGCCATTTTGGAGACCATTTCCTCGCAGACAAACTTGAATCTATCAGTTTGTCCTTCCTGGTTGATAAAATGATCAAACGGAGAGGGGGAATTGGTCCCAACATTGGTTACACGATGGCGATGCTGGGGGGATCTCCCATTTTATTTGGGACAGTTGGGCAAGATTTTGGTGAATACAGGGCCTTTTTAGAACAAACAGGAGTAGATACCTCGGCAGTGAAAGTAATAGAGGATGATTTCACCGCCTCATTTTTCGCTACTACAGATTATGATAACTGTCAGATCGCCAGTTTTTACCCCGGTGCAATGAGCTATGCTGGTGAAGTTAAGCTTAGCTCCTGGGAGGGTGATCCCCTGGAGATGGTTGTGATCTCTCCCACAGATCCTGAAGCGATGATTCAATATGTTGAAGAAGCCCAGGCTCTGAACCTGCCTTATTTATACGACCCCAGTCAGCAGACAGTTCGCTTATCGGGAGCGGAACTGAGGCAAGGAGTGGAAGGAGCATATGCCTTATTTGTAAATGAATATGAGTTTAGTTTGATCGAAAAACATACTGGAATGACGTTGGATGAGATCAAAGATTGTCTTGAGGTTTTGGTGATTACCAAAGGAGAATCTGGATCAACTGTGATTACAAAAAAGGAAGAACTTGATATCCCAGCTATTCTTCCAGAGGAAATCCAGGATCCAACCGGTGTTGGTGATGCCTATCGGGGAGGTTTTCTGACTGGATATAGTTTCCAGTTTGATTTAAAGCTGTGTGCTGAAATGGGCGCTCTGGCAGCTACTTATTGTTTAGAGGTTGATGGACCGCAATCCCACCATTACACCCCGGAGAACTTCATAAAACGCTTCAGAGAGCATTTTGATGACCAAGGTAAACTTGATGTTCTCTTGGAAAAATGATAATTTGTTATCGACAGGCTTCAGCGCCTAATAATATCGATGGAGCTAAATAGACATACTTGGAGTAAAAATGGAAAATTTTGATATTAAGGATAAATCATTAGCAGAAGGCGGCCGCAGACGTATAAAATGGGCAGATCGGGAAATGCCAGTTTTACAATCCATTCAGGAAAGATTTATCGAGGAACGTCCTTTTGAGGGCATCCGAATGTCCGCTTGCCTTCACGTTACTTCTGAAACTGCAAACCTGATGAAGACCCTTCAAGCTGGTGGAGCAGATGTGGTGCTGGTGGCTTCCAATCCCCTCTCTACCCAGGATGATGTGGCTGCTTCCCTGGTAATGCATAATGAGATTCCTGTTCATGCGATTAATGGCGAAGATAACGTCACATACTATAAACACATCAATGCAGCCATTGACCATAAACCGCACATTACCATGGATGATGGTGCGGATGTGGTTAGCACCCTTCATAAAGACCGACGGGAAATGTTAGATGGAGTTATTGCTGGAACGGAAGAAACTACCACCGGCGTGATCCGACTACGGGCCATGGCGGCAGATGGAGCGTTGGAATTTCCTGTTGTTGCAGTTAATGATGCCATGACAAAACACTTTTTTGATAATCGCTACGGAACCGGTCAATCAACCATGGATGGAATTATCCGAGCTACCAATGTCCTGATGGCTGGTAAAACCTTCGTTATAGGGGGTTATGGCTGGTGTGCCCGGGGATTGGCAATGAGAGCCCGCGGCATGGGTTCCAATGTAATCGTGACAGAAATCGATCCGCTAAAAGCACTTGAGGCAGTGATGGATGGTTTCCGGGTGATGCCTATGATGGAGGCAGCCGCTCTCGGTGATATATTCTGCACCCTGACGGGAGATATACATGTCATTGATAAACATCACTTTGAGATCATGAAGGACGGGGCAATCATTTCTAATTCCGGTCATTTTAATGTTGAGATCAATATTCCTGCACTTGAGGAAATGGCAGAAGAGAAGATTCGTGCCCGCCCTATGATAGATCAGTATCTGCTTCGAGATGGACGTAGGTTGAACCTGCTGGCAGAAGGCCGGTTGGTTAATCTGGCAGCTGCAGAAGGACATCCTTCCAGTGTGATGGATATGTCCTTTGCCAACCAGGCGTTAAGCGCGGAGTATATAATTAAGAATGCAGAAAATATGAAAAACCTGGTTTATGAGGTCCCAGCTGAAATTGACGCTGAAATTGCTCGTCTGAAACTTGAGAATATGGGCATCGATATTGATGTGCTGACAGAAGAGCAGAAGAAATACCTTAGCTCCTGGCAGGAAGGAACATAAACTGGAACGGCTCCTCATTAAGAGATTAATATTTTTTAGTCTACTAAATGGATCCCGGGAAGTGTATTTCTCCCGGGATCTTTATTTTTATGGGTTGTGGAATTTTGAGAAGAAGATTATGGAGTTTTTTGATAAATTTAACAGGAATACAATGGATGTAAACAGCTCCGATTGAGGGTACAATCTAGGGAAATACCCAGATCAAATCACCCCCTGGAAAATCAAAGTTTTATTGGTTAAATATATTTATCGGCAAGGAAGGTGACTATGAATGAGCTCTCCAGACGTAACTTTTTACGTCTATTAGCGGCCAGTCTTGGTTCCCTGGGGGGGATTTATCTCACTGGATGTATTAACCAGGATAAACTGCTTTTAAAATCAATTTCATCAGAAAAAATTGGACCAACCGCTTTTTTACCAGATCCCACAGCAACAATTTTATCCCCTGAGGCAACACTCCCGCAGACGGATGAGCCAATTGACACACCATCCCCTTCACCAACCATGGCTTATCCGGACTTAGCTGTCGCCAGAAATGGAGATCCAGAAGATATGGTGAGGAAAGCTGTTGAAGCCCTGGGTGGTATGAACCGATTTGTAAAATCCGGAGATCAAGTGATTGTAAAACCAAATATATGTGTTGCCTATCACGGATACAAATATGCGGCTACAACAAATCCCTGGGTAGTAGGAGCAGTCGTTAAGCTGGCTCTGGAGGCCGGGGCAAAGCGAGTCAGAGTACTGGACTTCCCCTTTGGAGGCACTGCGGAACAAGCTTACGCAGTAAGTGGGATTAAGGATGAAGTAAATAAAGCCGGTGGGAAAATGGTGGTGATGTCTAATGTAAAATACGTGGATACCTCAATTCCAAATGGTAAATCCATCAAATCCACCAGGATTTATGATGATGTACTCAATGCTGATGTGCTTATCAATATTCCAATAGCAAAACATCATGAATTAGCAAGATTGACTCTAGGAATGAAAAATTTGATGGGGGTTATTTATAACCGGTCAATGATGCATGTCGATCTCGGTCAGAGGTTGGCAGACTTAAATAGCCGGGTCAAATCCTCCCTGGTGATAGTGGATGCTGTCAGGATGCTGATGAACCATGGTCCCACTGGTGGGAATTTAGCCGATGTTAAGAAAGCTGACACAATAGTTGCCTCTCCGGACGTTGTTGCCGCAGACAGCTACACCGCAACACTATTTGGTTTACAGCCTACTGATCTCTCCTATATAAAAAAAGCTGCACAAATGGGACTGGTCGTTAAAGACCTGGATCAGCTCAAGATCGAGGAAATCAACCTTGGTTGAAAAATTAAAAAAACTTCGA
>JAZFRV010000015.1:0-3988 GCA_036445875.1 Anaerolineales bacterium | reverse complement strand
TGATATCAACGGTGAATACAGCTTACCGGGAGTAACGGCAGGTACCTGGTGTGTATCCGTGGACGCTTTGACTCCTCCCAATGACACTATTCTCATCCCCGGAAACTGGACCTATCCTGTCAGAGATGCCTCGCCGGCTGAAAGTGAAGAAATCCTCGGTCCCAGCGAGGATTTAATTGATGTAAATTTTGGTTGGGATTACCAATTCCTTCCCGAAGCAGTCGAGCCCTTAAGATATTTCTGTACTATAAATCAAGATGCATTTTTAAGAACTGGGCCAAGCAGTTCAGAATACCCCACGGTTACCGGATTCTTGAAAGGTCACATATTTGAGGTTCTAGCATTATCCGGACCGGATCGACCCGGGTATTACTATGGCCAGGATGAAGCCATGATTAAAGGCTGGATAGCCAAATATCTGTTAGATTGTATTAATCTGGATGAGGGATCACTGGAAATAATGAAATCACCAAAGGTACCAAAACCAGTTGAAACCCCGGAACCTCTTGTCTGCAGTTCAGATTTAATCGATGATCAATGTACTGCGGCCGGTGGAACCTGGGAAATACCTGTTTCATCCGCATCCGGAGCGTACTGCCTCTGTCCAAAATAAAACTATCTAATGAATACTTAACCCAAAAGGAGCAGTCGATTTGACTGCTCCTTTTGGGTTAAGAGGGACCTGGTCCTTTAAAGGGACCAGGTCCCTAGTCATTTTGGATTAGCCCTTCTTTTTTTGCCGGTCCGAGTTGAAAAGCTATATTTATCCGAACCCGGATCCAGGAACGGCAGCTTGATTACCTCATATTTTATCAAAAGCCAGAATATGCCGATAAGCATCATCACCCCGGCAACAACTCTCGAGTAACTGATATCTGTCCCAGGAATGCGGGGTTGGTCCGGGCGGAAGAACTCGATGATTTCTCTGCCAAATCCTTCCAGAACAAGCCATCCTGCAAAAATTGAAGCCGGTTTAATTTTTTCTTTTAATTCCAGGGCAATCCACAGCAAGATCCCTGCAGCAAGGAAATTCAAGAGCATTTCATAAGCAAAAGCCGGATGGAACCGGGTAGTTTCAATCGGATATAAGGCGATATTTGTCCAGGGCGCAATTCGATGTGCCGCGTCAATGGCGATTCCCCAAGGCAATTCAGTGGGATGACCGTACAATTCCTGGTTGATAAAATTCGCCGGTCTGACCAGTGCCTGACCGATCAATAATGCAGGAGCGGCGGCATCCAGAAATAACCGGAAATCCAGTTTGCTCCTTTTCACATAGATAAAACCGCCCAGGGCGCCAAATAATACTCCGCCGTAAAAGTGCAATCCACCTTCCGGCAGATTTATAATGCTCAGAGGATTATCAAGATAATACTTTCCGCCGCCTAAAATATCATTCAGGACATACCAGAGTCTCGCACCCACAATACCGAAAGGAACTCCCCAAATCATCAGCTCCCAGATATGTTCCCCATCCTCTCCCCGCTGCCGAACACCCCACTCAGCAACCATCCCGGCCAGGACAATACCAACTGCCATTATCACACCATACCAATGTAAAGAAAAATTAGTGCCGGGAATAGTAAAAATAATTGGATCCATACGTTCCTCCTGAGATTTAGCTTTAACTACCTAGAAATATTTACCAGCGATTATCTTACCACGACCTGAACTCACACTGGATGAAGCTTTCCGGTTTCTATTGATCAATCCTCACCAATCATCCAGGCTGGCATTTTATCCTCTTTGACCGGGAATCTGGTAATCACCGTGATATCAATTGGCAGGGCGACCTTATTCTCCTGATATATTCCTTCCTGAAGAGATTTGCCATGCACAGGGAACACAGAGAGAGGGATTCCTGGGATCTTACAGCGTTTATCGACTAATGCCAAACCTACCAGATACCCTTCCTTGTCCAAGGAACAGCTGGTTACTTTGCCGATTTCTATTCCTCTTTCATCCACAACGGGATCGCCTGTATTTGGCTTGCGGCAGCGCTTCTGATTGCATCGGAAACGAATAATCTCCCGGGATTGTTTCCCTTCATCGGACAACAGCGCATCCCGACCGATAAAAAAGGGCTTGTGGTATTTAATATATCCAGGAAATCCAGCTTCCACGGGGGAGATTGACAACGGTCCCGCCAATTCCTGTCCATACAAAGGCAACCCAGCTTCAATCCGGGTTGAATCCCTGCATGCCAATCCAGCAGGTTTGATACCATAGGGTTCCCCGGCATTCATGATTTTATTCCATAATTTTTCCGAGTCGTCCGGATGCACAAGGATCTCAAATCCCCAGGATTCACCTGTATATCCTGTCCGGGCAATCACCAACGGGATTCCAATTAATTCACAGGAAATTAACTCTGTTCTCCGAATACGGGCAAAATCCTTCTTTAGTTCTGGATCTTCTGTCATCGCCTGAAGGATTTTCAGGGATACTGGTCCTTGCAAGGCAATATCTCGCTTCTGATCTTTCCCGGATTTGGAATCCTTAAGGTTTCTCAAAACTGCTGGAGACTCAATCTTTATCCAGGGACGATTCTGGTCCAGGACTGCTTTGCTTTCATTTACCGCGTTTAACCATTCCCAGTCCTTGGTTTCATTTGAGGCATTATTCACCAGGTAATAAAAATCTGATCGGATCCTATAGATGATCCCATCATCAATAACTTTTCCATCAGGCGCCAGAAAATATCCATACATGGACTGTCCATCATTAAGCCAGGCGGCATAATTTGAAAATACTACATCCAGGAAAGTGGTTGCATTTGGTCCAGAAATCTCAAATACACCCATATGAGAGACATCAAATAAACCGGCAGTCTGTCTGACCGCCCGGTGTTCTTCCAAAACGGATGAATATCGCACTGGCATTTCCCAACCAGCGAAGGGAACCATCCTGGCTCCTAAATCTTTATGAATTTGATTTAATGCGGTCATTTTTGTTGGGAGATCTTTTTCTTCCCAGGACCAAATCTCAGGGGAGGATTTTGGAGCCTTTTTTATCAAGGAGTCCTGGCCAATAAAATAAGGTTTGGTTAAATCAAATAGCTCCGGTGTTTTTTTATACATCTCAATGCCAGGTGTACCTGCGGCCGCAGAAGGGTTGGATTGTTCCGTTTTTCCTTCAATCTCTTCCACAACCACCGGTCCTTCTATCTTGCGAAACAGGTCTACTTCATCAAATAAAGTGTATCCATCTCCTAACCCTCTTAACCAGGAGAGAACAGCCCCGTATCTTTCCGGGCTGACAGTTAGTAGATATTGATCCCTACCATCATCATCAGAGGCTTCCCTTGTAATCTCAACTTCAGCGATTAGTTTTCCGAACCTGTCCAGACAGATAGTTGAAACGTTATCTCCCACTTCAAGATTGATCAAATTTGAGGTCACTACCTGATTTAAGTGCTGGCGGGCCCGCCAGCCAGAAATCCGGATTTGATTGTTATTTGTAAGATTTCCCGAATCGATGATCGAATGATGAGGATAGCCACTTTTCTTGACTTCAAAATCAATTCCAGCTCTATCAGCTACTTCAGCCACCCCTTGTTTCACTTCCTCTAATATTTCCAAATCAACTTTCGCCCTGGGCAGTATTCCAATTAATCCGTTGTATGAAAATGGTTTTAAGTTAGATAGAAGCATATGGATCAAACCTGCCAAGATATCCATATCCTGTTCAACCAGCCCGCGCTGAGTTAGCCAGGGAGTTCCTAGACGAATACCTGTTGCTAACGAAGTTTCCAGATCTCCGGGGATAGTGTTTTTATTAGCCACCATACCAGCTAAATCCATGATCCTGACGGCAGGTTCCCCCCAAACCGGGGAAACTATCCCCGCAGGTGAAGCTGCTTCCGTTGGCAATGATTTCAGATCAAGCAGTAACAGGTGAGTATCTGTCCCTCCATAGGCCAATTTCAATCCGCGATTCTGGAGACCATCAGCCAAAGCGCGGGCATTTTTAACAATCTGTTTTTGCA
>JAZFRV010000014.1:0-7720 GCA_036445875.1 Anaerolineales bacterium | reverse complement strand
TCATGGCTCGATAGGCCAGCAAGTCTGGATTTAATTCAATTAGGGTCGGGGAGAGATCATCCAGCCAGGTTTTTAGGGTTGAAAACTGCCCTGTGTGGATCATGTCCGAGCTGACGGCCTTAATATAATCTATTATCAGCTGTTCATCACCAAGCATCCTACTAATAGCATAAGCCTTTTCCCACCAGTGGTGATTTGCGAAGACATCTACCAATGTTTGCAGCAGCTCTTCTGCCTGCTGGGGATATTCTTGTTGGAAGTGCTGCTGCAAAAAATCACGGAAGAGATGATGATAGCGGAGCCAGGTTCCACCATCGTCGACAGGCTGTATAAAAAGGTTTTGGTGGAGCAGCTGCTGGATCAATTCCTGCCAGCTTTTTTCCCCGTTTGGATTACCCAGCGCTTGCTGACAGAGGGATGAGTTAAATTCTTCCAGCAGGGAAGTGCGGAGTAAAAAATCCTGCATATCAGGCGGCTGCTGATTCAATACTTGCTGAGCAAGATAATCGTATAGATCAATCCCTGCCGCACGGGCTGCCCGGCCTTGATCTGTTAACCCGTGCCGGGTGGTTTCGGCGGAAAGCAGCAATCCTGTGATCCAGCCCTCGGTTTCTTCAGCAATTCTTTCAGCGTCTTGATTGCTCAGTTCCTGATGGTAATTATTTCGAAGGAGAGTTATGATCTCGTCTGGATGAAAAGCCAACTCCTCAAAGCTCAAACCCTTCACCTGGGAGCGTCCGATCATCAAGGGTAGATCGGGCAGACTGAGCAGCGACCGGGATGCGATTACCAGGTGGCAGTTTTCGTCCATCCCCTGAACAAAGCGGTTGATGAACTGATTGATTTCGAGATTGCTGTCGATCAAATGGAAGTCATCCAGCACCAGGGCAAAATGCTCTTGAACATGATCATAAAGGTCGTTGATGATAGTACGGAGAACTTGCTCCTGGTCAATATCACCTCCACCGAGGTTGTTGATCAAGGATCTGCTTGCTGTTCCAAATTCTGAAAATTGCTCTTGGATAGCAGCCACAAAATAATCAATAAACCGAAGAAAGTCTTTATCCAGCGAGTCCAATGCCAGCCAGCATACTGGATATTCCACCTGATCGGCCAGATCCACGAGCAAGGATGTTTTTCCATAACCTGCCGGGGCAGCAATCAAGGTCAAACGGTATTCCAGAAGGTCATCCAACATACTCAACAGTCGTTGGCGGCTGAGCAGGTCATGATGGCGTCTGGGAAGTATTACTTTTGTCCGGGTTAGGGAATTGCTCATCATAGGTCGGGATCTAAAAAAAGGGTTGAGCTAAGGGTGGGCTTTTTCTACCATATTATCATATATAGAATAGTTCCAAATTCCAGATGAATATAAACTTGGCATCCGGTGGTGTCTTTGTCAGGGGATTAATTTTCTAGTTTTCCTGCAATTCCAATTTGACCAGAGCGTCCGCACGGCGGCTGAAAAGTCCAGAATATATGCTTCCTTGATTACAGCCAGCAAATCCTGTTCTGACCGTTTCCTGGTTCAGGGTTATCTGATTCCCCATCAAACATCAAACCCGTCCTACCCATTTGGTGAAATAGTTTCCACACCTGCCAAATAGTAAAGGAGACTTGACAAAATGTAAAGTGTGCGCTACATTGGGTATAGTTTTGACAATCTTACCCTGGAGGAACCTGATGAATAATGATTCAGATAAAAAAATCTCAAGGCAGGCAAATATTGGCGTTGGGGCATCGTTAGGAGCTGTAGTTGGAGCAGTGATAGCGGCAGTGATATTCAAATCTTCAATCTATACGATATTGGGCAGCTTAGTGGGGGCATTCATAGGAGGTGTATTAAATTCGAGGAGTAAATCAAATTTCTCTGATATGCTTTGGAACGTGTATTCAAAAAAGACAGGCCTCAGGCTATTTATTGCTTCACTTTTTATTAGCGCTATGGTTTTTTGGCCTTTTTTTGTGGATCAATCGGAACCTAACTATCTATTAACTTTCCGATTGATATTGATCCCTGTCTCCGTGATTATGGCCGTCACGGCGATGAAGCAAGCCGTTAGTGAACTAGATGATTTGCAGCAAAAAATACTGTATGAGGCGATAGTAATTGGATTCACAATTTCGACAAGCATTATATTAATTTTAGGTTTATTTGGTCTGTCCCTCTTAATTTCACCAATAGGTTTATTTGATCTATCCCTCCCAATTCCATTAAATTGGCTTATTACCTTTTTGATTCTTATGACTTCAATGTTGATTGGCCGTATTGTGGTCGCCTGGAGGTACAGGTGAAGAATAAGCTGAAAGTTCTCCGTGCTGAAAGGGATTGGTCGCAAGCTAAGCTGGCTGAACAGGTGGGTGTTTCTCGTCAGACAATAATTGCCTTGGAGAAAGACAAATATGACCCAAGTCTCCCATTGGCATTTAAGCTGGCTGACCTGTTCAACCTGCCTATTGAAAAGATATTCTTTCACGAGGATTCGGGTGCTTCCTCTCATAGCGCTTGATGAAGAATGAAAACATGTCCCAGACCCAGAAATTCATAGTTGTGGCTTATTCTCAATCCCCCGCTGTAAATGGAACAATTGAATTGATGTTCTGAATATACAAAAAAAGGTATGGGGGCATCACATCATGTGGTGATTGATGTGGTGATTTATTAGTTCGCAATCCAAGGGCATTCCTGTCCTGATCTGACAAAAGCCCCGCAAAATTGCGGGGCTTTGCGGTACTGTTTATCAGAATTCCTGGTGGGTGTAATTATAATGTGATGCTGTATATATACCCCAAAACAATCGCACCAATCAGCGAAAAACCGATATAGAGAGCAAAAACTTTCCGATTGACCAATCCCCAGACGGCTGACATGGCTGGTAAGGTGGTGGTTGGGCCAGCGATCAAGAAAGCCAAGGCGGCTCCAGGGTGCATGCCTTGAGCCAGCAATCCTCCAACGAGAGGCATGGCTGCCAGGTTGCTGGTGTAGACCGGAATTCCCAAGAAAGCAGCTACTATAATCGCCCAGGATTTATCTCCTCCCAGGGTGGAGGTTATCCAGGTATCAGGGATATACAATCTGATCAAAGCGCCAAGGAACCAAGCCAGGAGCATAAACTTAACCACCATGGAAGTAGCCTTCCAGGTTTCCATCCCTAACCGTTTCCAGAAAGTGGAGGGAGCATTTTCATCTAAATCTGCAGGGATCGAGTGGTCTGGATCGCTGGATGAAGGTCTTTCATCACTGTCACATCCGCATTTTGTATTATCCAAGGTTGTGGATCCTGTCTGTGGTAAGGCGATAACTCCCCCAGATACAGCTAAACTGGCAGCCTTATTTACCGACACTGAATGAATAACTTTAGCGCGAATAGAGAACCAGGCTTGTTTTAAGATCTCTCCACTGGTTTTTATCCTGGTAAATTGAGTATCCCGGAGGATATTTACTCCCAACACGTTGCGGTTAACAAGGATATGGGTGATGAACCCACTGCCAAGGCTCAATATTAAGGTGGCGGATAAACGCCAGACGGCTAATTCCCAACCCAAAGAGCCCACCGTTAGTAAGAAAATCTCCGGGTCCATTGAAGGAGATGCTATCCAGAAAGACATCACGGGAGCAAGAGGGACTCCACCCAAAAGCAGGGCAGCAACTACTGGGATGACTGAGCAGGAGCATAAAGGACTAAAGGCGCCGATAAAAGTCGCCAGGAAGATGGCAATGATCGGGCGAGCTGTGAAGGCCCGTTCAATAAATCTTGAGGCTCCAGACATTTTTACTGCCACGGCGATGGGTATTGTTATCAGCAAATATGGCCAGGTATGGATAAAACTTTCGGCAATGTAATCTGCAATTTGTAGTAGATGGTTCATCATTATGGTCTCCATATATCGTAATTTTACGATATTCTAAATCAAAAAAACTAATTAGAAAATCTCTCCTACTTTCTTTCTAAACCAGGTTATGTTCTTGTCATTCAATCCATAATTTGTGGCAGTTCCTGAAATCGTTCCTTCGATCCAACCAGCCTGGCGCAATACCTTCAGATGCTGTGAAACTGTCGCCTGGGCTATGGGTAAATAATCAACGATATCTCCTGTGATGCAGCCTGGATGTGTTAGAAGATACTTCATGATCTCAAAACGAGTCGGGTTGCCCAGCGCTTTGAACATGGTTACCAACCTTTCTTGTTCCATCCCGGCAATATCCAGTGTGCAGCAAGCCTCAGGAGGTAGTTGAGTTTGTTCAAGTTTCATTAATCGCCCTCTATCGTATAATTACGATGATTATATATGCTAGAAAGTTATTTGTCAAGACCTAATTTAGCTGTATTTGGAGAGCGGGGGGATTTTTGACCGGCTTACTCGGTTCCAAATCGATGTTCCGGACCAATGATTTGCCAATCCTGTGACTTTGCTGTCTCAGCCAGGAATTCATCCGGATAAACCGCAACTGGATTTCCAAATAATTTCATCACCGGCAAGTCCATAACTGAATCGGTATAAAAATATGATTTTGTCAGATCAATCTCTTTTCCGGGACCGGCTAAGAATTGATTTAGGCGCTCTACTTTTCCATTTCCAATATTAAGTGGGGGGATAATTTTTCCTGTATACTTGCCATTTTTCACAGCCAGGGGAGTTGCTATCGCTCCTTCGATTCCCAGATAAATAACAACTTTATCCAAAATTGGAGTAAAGGATCCAGAGTTTAAAATTATCCTGTGTCCCTGTAATTTGTGATATTCAAGTACTGACACCATCTCTGGCCTTAGATGGGGAACAATTTCATTCTCGAGAACCCAATCCCAAATTAAATCTGCCCGTTCAACCGATACACCCTTGACCAACCAGGCCAAATTGGAAGCATGTTCATTGTAAAGAAATTCTTTTGAAATCAAACCCAATTTAGATAACTGCCAGATTGGGAAATGATAGCTGACAAAAATTGCTAAAGTGTGTCGTCTAAATTTGTTTTGTCTATGATGCGCAAATAATCCCTCATAAAGATATTTCGTGTATAAAGTAAAATCCATGTCAATAAAAGCAGCGGTAGTTGATTTTAAAGCGGACATATTTATGATTCTATTTGTTTTGCTTTTATCCGGTCGATACACTCAGGCAAATTTATAATAAAATCTTTCTATTTCAGGCGACGCTGATGCTGGATAGTTTTTATCAGAAAAATCCAAAGCATTTTGAGTCTAACAAATCTCATATGGTAATCATCTCGCAGGATATAACCGTCACGTTCAATAATATCCAGAACTCCTTCAAAGCGGGCACAATACCAATATCCCATAACTTTGCATCTAAGAACGTCTAAACTATCCAAATAAACTTTGCCTTCATGGAAATATTTGCGTGCTAGCTCAACCCGATTTTGCACCCAGTCTCGAAATGAAGGGCTTTCTACATCCCCTGGGCTAATGCCCTGCTCATCCAGATATTCCTGGGGAATGTTTATAAAACCATCCCTGATATCACGCTTCATATCCCGGAGTAAATGAGTAATATGCGCAGCATGAGCTGCCAGGTAGTGATTTTCACCTTCAGGATATTGGCTGTTATTTCCAATAAAATATTGAAGCCCATCAGTTACAGATTGGGATAGGCGGGACGAATACCAGTCTAGCTCACTTTGATCGATTAGCCTTCCTTTCCGAAAGGCATCAAATTCGATGACTGCAAACATATTAATAATGAACGATTTCAACCCGCTATTATTTCCGTTGTCTTTTGATATGAGATCTGCCACAATCTTTTCTTCGGGTTCAAGGTTGTTCGGGCGTTTCTGGTTGTAGAGGTCATCAATCAAGTTTCTCTGACGTTGGGCAAAAGAGATCCGCTCGTCTCTTGTCTGGGATGTAATATCAATATAGTCATCTGCCCAACGGAAATAAGCATATGCTTTATAAAACTCATCTACCAAGCTCTTGTCAACCATAAGTGAAGCAGTGAAATAGGTTTGCCTGCTTCCAGCCCGGGTGATCGATCGGGCTAATATTGCGCTTGTTTCTCTTGTTGTTTGCTTTATCATCGTGGCCTGACTCTCAAAAAAACACTAAGGTAAAGAGTGATGAAATTACTATGAGTGCCGATATCTGGATGGTTAACAATGGTATGGATATATACAAAAGGATATCATGACTTCTGGTAAAGATTACCGGAGAATCAATTTCTATAATGATTCTCCGGCAACAGGATGAAATGTCCTTATTATTTGGAAACTGATTCTTCTTCTGTTTTAAATCCACAGCAGGAGTCCATTTTAGACATCATCCTTTTTATATCAGGGTCTGTTTACTTACTGGTAAACTGAGATATCATATCCGCACAATCGCAGCCATTCATCTCTTGTCACATGAACTGGCTCATCATTTCCATGCAGAAAGGTTCTTCGTTTGACTCGGGTTTCTTGTTATTGAGTTCTTCATTATTTCTAAACACTTGGGTATCTCCTATTATATATTGGAAATAAAGATATTTCATTCGCAGGTTCGGATCATATCTAATAAATAAAACCTGAGATTTATATCTCAGGTTTTTTGATCGGCGGCTGCGGAGAACGCATTCCCTGCGGTCGCCGGACAGGTTCGTCGGGACACTAGACAGTGATGGTGAGCTGGTTAATTTGGTGGGCAGCGCATACACCTCGTAGTTCTAGAAATACCCATCTTCTCGGATAAATCTCCCCGGATCCGGGCAAAAATTCTCTCTCCTCCTGGACCGGATGCAGGGCATATAGCTGTCCTTTCGACGTATATCCGTACTCTGTAATGGAGCATTAAGGGTTATATTTATAAGAAATCAACTGCAATAGATGACTTACTCATAGGAAAAGTATCTGTTATCAATCCGAAAATTGAAAGGTCCAGATAAAATCAACCAGAGACCAGGTCTCGGATTCAGTAAGGATGGGTCCGAAATTGGGCATACCTGTTCCCATGCCTCCCCGAATTATCTTGCCTTGCAGGATTAAAGAGCTGGATGCCAGCATCTGTTCGGGATTTGAAAAATCCGCCGGTGAGGCAAGATTTGCCAAAGACGCACTTGTTCCGGGATCACCTGAAGTATACTGGCGAGCAAATATTCCTTCTCCTTCACCATCCGATCCATGACATGCGGCGCAATTTTGGTTGAAAAGCTGACCTCCCGCATTTATGATCTCGGCAGTCGTGCTGGATCTCAATAAGGCGGCAATCAGGTTCCAAAGATCTTGATCGCTCAGATCTGCTGTAAACGACTCTTCCTGGAGCGACAGCCAAACACGGGCGGGACTGTTTGACCTGAGAAATTCGAGTGTTTGGTATGGTTCTAAGGCTGATTGATCAATCTGGTTCATTATCAGCTGACCATCTTTAGTCGATGGAACTTCCAGGGGGAGAATATCCGTGCTGCGCTCTTGATCGATATCAACTCCCATCACCACATAGAGAGGTGCCATGGTCTGTTCTTGGGTTTGGGATTGTCCTTCCACGATGATTGTCCCTCGCATCCGCCAATGATTAGGACTGCACCAACGGGTGCAGTAATATACATATCTTCCAGGTTCAGAAAATGTTATTGTCGTTTGGGATATTTCTCCGGGAAGGATTTCGATTTCAGACTGGTTTAGCTGACCGATGGCAAATCCATGGACAACATCCTCAGAGGTAAACTGTAATGGGAGAGGTTTTCCCGTTTCCGCATAAATCGTTCCGGGCATCCAGCCGCCATCTTC
>JAZFRV010000013.1:0-8197 GCA_036445875.1 Anaerolineales bacterium | reverse complement strand
CCTGGGGAATTCGATGATGCGCACCTGGCGGTGCTGATAAGGGCTGAAGTTGACCGTGCAGTAGTCCAGCGTCTTCTTGATCGAGTCCATCATATGATCGATGTTGAAGGCGTGAGTCTCATGGTGATAGACGGCAATGTCAACGTCGTTCCACTTGTCGCGCTTGACCTCATACCGGCCGGAGAGGAATGCATATAGGTTGAAAATAGGAGCGTCCATCTTGTAGTGGAAGTAGCGGCGGTCGTTGTCGGTCCACTCGCCCTGGAGATACCCCGGGGCGATGGCGGTCTGGTCCAGGCTGGTGCTGACCGTGGCCTCAAAAGTTATTCGGTCGGCATCGTGCGAGAGTATCGCGTTCTGTCGGGCGTCGAGGTCGTCTACGAGAGCCATGCGCGCCCGCGACGGCAAATCGTACTTCTTGCGGTCGTCCGGGTTTACGAGTTCTTGCTCGCGATCATAGCCGAAGCGCGTCCATCATAACTGCTTCTTCCATTTCCATCGCCCCTTCTAAAACCATGGTAGCCTGGGGCATATTCCTGGCATTATCTACTGCCTGTTCCAATAAAGCGGCAGGATTTGTTAAGACAATGCTGGATCGTGTGTAATAACTACTGTAGTCTGACGGTCTGGTTGAATAAAAGACCGATAAAGGATCTGATAAGTTGTAATTCGTTAATCCGAGAACGGCTTCATCAACAACGATCACAGCCAATTCAACATCAGCAACGGGTTCGCCTGATGCATCCCGAACTACCACATCCAGCCAGGTATTTGCGCCTGGTTCCAACTCAGTTTCGCGAGGATCTACCTCTAAATCCAGGGTTCTGCCTAAAGGCGGTATCGACAGGTTCAAGTGTCCATAGGCAAAGGCTGGACGGTGTGGAGCATCTTCAAGAATTTCGACCTGGTCATCAGTTCTGGGTGTTGAACCAACCAGATCCACCTGCACATGCAGGTTAGGAGTATGGGCATCTTTAATGGGTATAGTTAACGTATGGCTGCTGCCATCCATCGTGAAACTTTCAGTTGATATGATCCCATTACGGCTGATGGTTAGCAATCCTTCTCCGTTGCTGAAGGGTGCCTGAACCAGGATTTCTGCTATACCACCAGGCTGATACGTTTCCTGATCTGGAATCATGGTGATTTGTTCCTGCTCCACGTCCCGGGCCGGAGGTCTCTGTCCACCGCTCACCCAGCGAGTAAAGCGGCTCTGATTCTGGCGTCCTTCAGAATCTGTAATCACTGCGGTTATCTGGTACCTCCCACCAAGGGTGGTTTCGAACTCGCAGCTGACAGATTCGAATGTAGAACCAAGGGAACAATCTTGAAGATCAACCTCAACTTCCTGCCAGCGTCCATCTTTGTATTTCCATTCTAAACGGGCTGCTTGAACATGAATGGGACGATCTTCGATTGCGTTTCCATCCAGATCTGTGACAATCAGATCTACTTCCAGGGGTTCACCTTGTTTAACAAAGTACCGCTGAGAACGCATACCGACATATAAATCTGCCGGGTGGATCATCAGGCTGGTAGATCCTGTCCAGGCCTGGCGGTTGACATCAAAAACTGTACTTTCTGCGATTACACTGTACGGCCTGGGAATCTCCATAGATTCAAAATCAAGCCTAAGGTAATGATTTCCAGAAGCATCCGTCTTTCCGCTGAAAGAATCACCCGTTGTTCCACTATCTCCGGTGTCATAATAATCAAAGTACCACCAGGGTGTCCAATATCCAAATGTGAAGTCAGACCAATTTGGCGGCTGATAATTTGTTGGGGAGGACATCACATACCAGCTTGTCTCCGCATTCGGGAGCGGTCCTCCTGCGTAGTATTTAGCTTCTACTGCCAGCGTAGCATGGTCCCCCACGAAATAAGGACCGGTGGTTTCATTCCGGGCAGAGACTTCAAACTCAGGCCTTCTGAACTCTTGCACCTGTATATTGTGATAATGATAGGTATAGGAAATACCTGCCATATTCCCAATCGGATTCAGGATCAGCTGTGTATAACCCAGGTTGGCGTTTTCCGGGATAGAAAAGTGGAAATCAAATCCACCGAGTATGTTTACCTCAGCTTGTCCGTTGCCGATCTCATTTCCTTGCGGTCCAATTACCTGGAATGAAATCTGTTCTACTTGGTCACCGACAAGTCCAACATCACCGGATTCACTGGTTCCTATTCGTCTCATCCAACCTTTGATATATACTTCTTCACCGGGTTTATACATCTGGCGGTCATCCCAAATATACCAACGCAGCTCATCTAAAGTTGAGCGCCGGCTCCAGCTGCTGTCACTCCAGTAATAATTGGAGGGAGGCATAAATGCCAGATCTTCTCCTTTTTCAGCTACCAGATAGTTGATACCTTCGGGAGGAAGATCAAATCGTCCCACACCTCTTAGATCTGTATCCGTCATCAATTTGCCAGTATTTGTCCGGATCTCTACACCCGGAAGTGGTGCACCGGTTAATAGATCGGTTGCCCAGGTCACCATCTCGGTGTGATCTACAAAGGCATCCAACCCGATTTGGGTTACCTGCACCCAGACCTGAACAGTTTCCCAGTAGCGATCCTCCTGGAATAAACCTTTGGGGGGTTTAGCTACCACAATAAACTGTCCGCTCTTCCCGGTCAAATGTTCTGCAATCGGGATATAAACTTCGGTGAGTTTATCTGCTGCTGACTCGATCGGCAGAGAACCATCCCAGACTTTTTTCCCTGGAGGGCTGAGAAATAAATCTGTCCGCTGGTAATCTCTCAGATATTGAATAAAATCTGGCCAATCGGATGGCACCACGGAATAAATTTCAACGTTTAGCTTGTTGTAGTTCATCGTAAACAGGGACAAGGCGGGGTTCGCATCAGCTGGATCCACTGTAATAAAGGTCTCCTCCGGGCCAAACAAGACCGGCTCAGAAGAGCCGATTTTGAATTTTAACCGCTCGCTTTTTCCGAGTGTTTGACCAAAATCATCCTGCACGGATCCATCCACCGTCACCCAATAGGTTGTTCTGCCCTGGGTATTGCCGCGGATATTGATGGTGTTCCCATAGATATTGACAGAAGCATTTGGTAATTCCGGTTCAATTCTGATCATGGTCTCATCATAGGAATCAAGATCAATAGGATTATTAAAGCGAATGTAGAGTGGAGTTAATGGAGGGCATTCATCTCCTCCCCAGGAACAGCCGTGTTCAATAATTTGTAATGGGGAATAGGTATGAAAGCCGTAGGTTTGATCCTGTTTTGTAACCAGCGATCCTTCCGCTGAAGGTGTACCCTGTTTGACATTCACTGAAATTGATGTGTCGGGAGGAAAAGGTTCCAGCGCTCGGAAAACCAGCCAGCGCCCTTCTCCGGCATACTCAATCCTGCGGCTTATTGTTTCATCTTCCTTAATTTCATCTTCGGTGGCCAGTTTTATCCGGACCGGTAGATTTCCAGCGGTAACCTGGAGGTTATTCAGCACTGCTGACTGATCTATCCTTTGATCAAATGAGATGAAGAACAGTGGTTCAAGGGGTTGAGGGCTGTTGGAAGGGTAATAATCTTCAATTGTGATCGGAGGTGTAGAAAAACGGAATTGAACTGTCTCCTGTAAGGTTTTTCCCAGGGCGGATTCAATACCGGCGGGGATAGTCACCAGGTATTCCGTGGCCATAGGTAAACGGTCAAATAACTCGGAGTCAGAGTTAAATGTGAGAGTTTTTGTTCCCAACCATCGCCAGGTTCCCGGAATAACCGGTGTAACCTGGACAGGTACATCCTCTTCAGCTAATGCCTCAAGGGTGTTGAGGGCGATCATTGGCTGGTTAAAAGTGACACTGATAAAGGGAGCGATTAACACATCACCATCAGGAGCGAAACGCAGCACTTCCAATTCATTCCCATAAACAGGGAGAGGACCTTTTAACTCGGTATTTGTGGGAAAAGTTTCGGGGATTGTATCGCCTGTCAGCGGGGGAGGAAAAACTTCCTCAGGTAATCTAAAATCAACATCCAGTCCCTGATCTTCATCCCAGGGAGAAAGCCGGGCCAGGATTTCATCAATTTCCTCCTGGGAAAGCGGTACACCGACAATGGGAACCAAACTTTCGATTACCGAGGGTATTTCTTGGCCATCACTCAACCGGATACTTAATCCCGGTTTATCACCATTCCCATTAACCACAGGTTCCCCATCGTCAGACACGATTATATCTTCATCATCGATAGGAATGGGCTGCGGTGTTGTAGATCCACTCCCCTGCCAGGGAAGTGCACAGGCCAGCAGGTTCCCTGCCACCATCACCATAATCAATAAAATCATGCCAATACGTCTGGTTGATTCGATCCTCTTCGTCATTGGTATACTCCTTCTGATCCCTGATCTGAGTGATCTGTCAACTCACTCCTGTACATCCCCCATCCTCCTTGGAGTGGCAAGCAAACAAGATCGTCTTAATTTCAAGTACCCTCTAGACGAAAAACACTCTCAAAAAGTTCCCCAATTTATTGTTTTATCCAAAATATTGAGCTCTTATTTTCTCCCGGATAACTGATCCTGAATCTCAGCTAGATATTTCCTGATAGTCTCCTCTAATTCATCTAAATCCGAATATGTTTCTATCGTAAGCAGCGGATGCGGATTCCCCAGAATCATTTTAGAGACGACTACCTGTTTTTGGTAAAGACAAAGGACAGGTTTGTTCAATTCAAGAGCATAACCTATCTCGTACCCAACACCATGGGAAGGTGTGGTGATTTCTGCAATCAACAAGTCGCTTTCTTCGATCCAGGTTACATCCCGAAAATAGATATCATAGGGATCTTCCCGGGCATCTATCTCCTCGATCCCGGTTTCAGCAAGATGCGCAGTTGGAATATCGATGCCCATTGACAACAACATGCCAACCATCTTCTGATACGTATCTTGATCCTCACGTCCACCAGTGATTGAACAGGCAAAATAAATCTTCATCCCATTTTCCCGTAATTGAATGTCAGGGGTTAATCAAAGGGGCTGAAAAAGAGATAATTCTGAATATGATATACTCGAATCTGCCCCGAAACCTATTTTGTATTGTACCCCCGGTTGATTATGCAAGGTTTAGATATTATCTCTATCCATAAGTATTTTGGAGAAAATCATATTCTTCAAGGTATTTCCTTTCAGCAGTCTAAAGGAGAAATCCTTGCGCTGCTCGGTCCCAGCGGGAGTGGAAAAACAACTTTATTGGAAATCATTGCCGGTCTCATTGAACCTGATCAGGGAGATTGTACTTGGAACGGAAAATCTCTTCTGGGCATTCCTGCCCATCAAAGAGGATTCGGATTGATGTTCCAGGAATATGTCCTTTTTCCGCATAAGAATGTATATAATAATGTCGCCTTCGGATTAAAAATGGCTGGAGAGGATCGCGAAACAGCCGAGACCCGGGTCCAAAAGGTATTAGAACTGGTTGGTTTACCAGGCTTTGAGGAAAGGGAGATCAGCACTTTATCCGGTGGAGAACAACAACGAGTAGCCCTGGCCAGATCCATGGCACCCGAACCCCGTCTGGTAATGCTGGATGAACCACTTGGCGCACTGGATCGAACGATCAGGGAAAGATTAATTATTGAACTCAGGGAAATTTTAAAGGGTGCTGATCAAACAGCAGTTTATGTAACACATGACCAGGAAGAAGCCTTTTTAATTGCAGATCGCGTTGTAATTCTCGGAGAAGGGAAAACTGCCCAGGTCGGAACACCTCAGGGGATTTATTATCATCCAAATTCTTCCTACATTGCTCAATTCCTAGGGATGACCAACCTTATTGAAGGGGAAGCAAAACCGGCTGAGGGAGGATCCATCCTAAAAACAGATCTGGGAGCCTGGCCCGTTGGTAAAGAATTCAGCGGACCAGGACTAGTTCTTCTTCGACCAGACCGAATGGTTTTGGGAAATCCAGAAGGGACTGATTATATTATGTTTACCGGTAAGTTGCAAACGATAACATTCAGTGGCCAAACCTTCCAAGTCCAGGTACAAACAGGCGACCATCTATTTAAATTTGTTCTGTCAGATCAAGGTGGAGATTTACCTCAACCGGGACAAGACATCAAACTCTCATTTTCACCGGATGATGCCCTTCATTTTTTCCCCCTCTAATAAACCAAAAATCCACTCCAGGATCCAGTGAGTTGAAAACGCACAAAATCAATCACTGCAATTTGTACCATTGCGGTAGCAAATCCTGCCATTAACCACCAACCCAGTTCATTCCAGGAATTGAAGGTATTGTCTTTTTTTAAGACGAGCACCCAAATTACGGCGTACAACAAGGACAATAAGAGGATTAATCCTGCTGAGCTGGATAATATCACTGGATAGAGGATCAGTGGATTTCCAGTAAGTGTCAATGATCCAATCAGAAAACCACCTCCAAAGAAAATTCCCCATTGTTTCAAATCCTTGAAAACTGGTTTCAAAACCGCTTCCCTTAAGACTGATTGTCCAAGAAGTGGAACCATGATTGCGCTGATAACCATTCCCATTCCCAGCCCGGAAAACAATCGTAGGGAGTTTAATGGTTCATACAATGACAGGTGCTGGAATCCAGGATAAAGATGGAGAACAGAATTAAATCCGTCCAGGGCATATATAAGGAATAATAGACCCATCAAAGCCAAAATAGCCTTGGGAGGGAAACCTGAGCGTTTCCTGGACCCAAAAAACTGAAATAAAAAACCCCACAAAAAACCTAAGTATTGACCAGTACAGCGGGCACAGAAAGAAAAAGGACGATCACCAAAATAAAAGGAATGGGATGTTATCCGGTGGCAGATAGCATAGCCCACAGCATCTGTTTTTCCTAATAATCCCGGGGGAGTATTGATAATCCAAAAAACAAGCATTACCAGGATAATGCTGGATAGGAGAATCCTCCGGGTTTTTCTCGAAATCCGCTCAGCGGGAAGTACTGGATCATTATCCATAGTAAATTGTTTTCTTTTTACTCAAGCACTCCGGAAAATTGCTTTCCTAAAGGATCAATAAAATTACCGGCTGTCAGATCCAGGTTCAATGGTGTCAGGGATGCGAACCCTTCTTTTAATGCACCAATGTCAGTACCTTGATCAGGAACACCCGTAGGAGGATCTCCACCAATCCAATAATATGGCACTCCTCTCGGATCGGATCGTGTTATTAACTCATCCTGATATACTCTCAAACCTTGTCGGGTGACTTGCATACCCTTGATTTCCTCCAGAGGAAGGTAAGGGACATTCAAGTTTAGAACTATCTCCCGTTGAAAGGGATTATTCAGCATGATTTCAGCGACCCGGAGAGTGAGCTCAGCTGCCGGTATATAATCCAGTACTCCCTGATGGTTGTTCGGGCTGTCAAGGGAAACTGCTAAACCTGGGATTCCCCAGATTACAGCCTCCATGGCAGCTGTCACCGTTCCAGAATAAGTGACATCATGACCTACATTTGCGTTGGGATTGATTCCGGAAACAACCAGATCCAGCTTTGGCATAACACCTAACACTGCCAGAGCAACACAATCCGATGGCGCTCCATCACTGGCGAGGGCCATACTTCCATCTTCCAGTAGGAATTCCCTTATCCGCAGCGGCCGGTGTAATGTTTTAACATGTCCAGAGGCAGACCAATTGCGGTCTGGCGCTAGCACACTGACCTCTCCCAGAGATCTTAACGAATTGACTAGGGCAAATAATCCCGGAGCAGATATTCCATCATCATTAGTAACCAAAATATGTGTCATGTGCTTTTCCTACAACCTTTTTCTTTTTAGGTCACATTAATTATTTCTTCAAGTAGTTTTTGTTGCTTGTTGTTAAATCTATCTTGAGATAATTTAGTTCCCACAGATGGTTTCAGGGTTCTATTATAAACGAACAATCCCCATACGGGCTGGAGATCCAGGGCATGATCAAAATCAATGTACGGGAGAATAATCCCTCTTGTATCAGAATTGGAGTGGATTACAATTCAGACATTATCTGGATAACCTTCATGATGGGTGATCCCAGATAGATTAATCATTATTTATACTGTTCTCTTGTTTTGTTTTTGGAATAAGCATGGACAAATCCCCGGTGGAAATATCCATCCTAAGTAAATTTAAGATCTATCTGCGGACCTACCCGTCCCAATTCTGGCTTTTATTCTGGGGAATGCTGGTAAGTACAACCGGTA
>JAZFRV010000012.1:0-5774 GCA_036445875.1 Anaerolineales bacterium | reverse complement strand
TTTTACATCAGCTAGCTGGATTCGACCGCCCGGTCCACTACCCTGAATTAATCCCAGATTCAAATCCTCAAGTCTGGCAGTTCTCCTGGCGGCCGGTGTTGCATAGATACCATGAGGATCAACCGGTTTTTCTGCTCTTGAGACCACAGCCTGCACATCTTCCTTGTAAACCTTGCCCCCCGTTCCACTTGCGCTTACAGTTGATATATCGATACCATGGGCCGAGGCCATATTCCTGGCAACTGGTGTGGCAGATACCTCTATTCCACCGGAAGCAGCTGGAGTAGCAAGCGCTGATGGTCCTTTAGCTGTCTTGATTGGTTCAGCGGGTTGATCCGGTAGTTTTTCACCTTCTGCCAAGATATAGGCTATGACCGTTCCAATAGGAATCACATCGCCTGGATTTGCTGAGATACCATCCAGGGTTCCGGTTCCAGGTGCTTCCACATCGATAGCGATCTTGTCAGTTTCAATCACCAGGATTGTTTCACCTTCTTCTACTTGCTGCCCGTTTCCTTTCACCCATTCAACCACTGTCCCGGTTTCCTGGTCCATATCTACTTTGGGCATGATCATTTCAATAGCCATATTACACCCTTAAATTTGCTAGTTCCCTGGCTTTTTCAACAATATTCTCAACTTGAGGAACTGAGTTATATTCAAGATTTCGGTTATAGGGGATCGGCACTTCCCGGCCCGCGAGCCGCAGGATCGGTGCGTCCAAATAACCAAAAGCTTCACTTTCGGCGATAATTCCGGCAAGTTCACCGCCAAAACCGCCTGTTTTCACCGCTTCGTGAACAATGAGGACTTTTCCGGTTTTCTTGACAGAATTGACGATAGTTTCTGTGTCCAGGGGCCTTAGGGTGCGGGGGTCTACAACTTCAATATCAATTCCCTCTTTGGCTAACTCTTCTGCAGCCTGCAGGGAGCGCTGTACCATGATTGCCGTAGCAACTATGGTGAGGTCTTTCCCTTCCCGTTTTACATCCGCCTTGCCTAATGGAATCTCATAAAGTTCTTCCGGCACATCCCCTTTTGTTTTGTATAGTAATTTGTGTTCGATGAACACCACCGGGTTATCATCCCGGATGGCAGATACCAACAACCCTTTGACATCATAGGGAGTGGTGGGCATGACAACCTTCAGCCCGGGTACATGCACAAACCAATTTTCAAAACTTTGGGAGTGGTGTTCAGCGGCGCCAGTTCCAGACCCAGCGGGGGTTCTCAGCACCATTGGAACTTTGGATTGGCCGCCAAACATGAAACGAAGCTTTGCGGCCTGGTTAACCAGCTGCTCGGATGCCAGGGTTGTGAAATCCATAAACATGATTTCGGCAATGGGTCGCATACCGATTAACGCAGCACCAGTTGCTGCACCAGTCAATCCTAACTCAGTAATGGGTGTGTCCAGAATACGCTCAGGTCCAAATTTTTCCAGCATCCCATAGGTAACCTGAAAGGCTCCACCGTATTCCCCAATGTCTTCTCCAATTAGAAATACCCGGGAATCTCGTTCCATTTCCTGGGTCATGGCTTCGCGAATAGCTTCTAAGTAGGTGATCTCTCTCATGGCGCGTATACCCCTTCTTCAAGTGTTGCAACATCAGGCTCCGGACTGGCTTCAGCAAATATACGAGCTGCTTCAATATCAGCGTAAGCCTGTTCTTTAATTGTTTCTGCTTCTTTCTCGGTAAGAATCTTCTTGGCAACAACATGTTTTCGGAATTTAACGATCGGATCCTTCTTCTTCCAATCCTCAATTTCCTCTTTGGTTCTATAACGATTGCGGTCACTCTTGGAGTGCCCTCTCCAGCGATAAGTATCGTTAACAATCAAGGAGGGACCTCCCCCTTCACGAGCCCGTTTTACTGCTGCTTCGACTGCTGATTGAACCTCAAGTAGATCGTTTCCATCTGTTGAACAACTTTCTGCCATGCCATAGATTTCTCCGTGGGCAGCAATTTTTTTACTGGTGGTCCAGTCGTTGGCTGCAAACGACATCGCATATTGATTGTTTTCACAGATAAATACTACTGGGACCTGGTACAACACCGCTAAAATCATTGATTCATGGAAAGCGCCGGTTGAGGCTGCTCCGTCACCAAAGAAAGCTAGAAGAACACGATTTTCGGCTTGCATTTTTAGTCCAATGCCAATCCCAACGGCGAGGGGTATTCCTCCGCCGACAACGCCATTTGCCCCCAGGTTACCTCCGGCTATGTCTGCTATGTGCATCGATCCGCCCCGCCCGCGGCAGTATCCGTTTTCCTTGCCATAGAATTCTGCCATCATTAAATTCAGATCAGCGCCTTTAGAAATGCATAATCCATGGCCTCGGTGATGCCCAATAATAAAATCAGTCGGTTCCAGCGTGCTGATGGAACCGACTGCAGATGCTTCCTGTCCGATGGATAGATGCATTGTGCCGTGGATCTTACCTGCCATGTAGCTTTTTTCAGCTTGTTCCTCAAAGGCGCGGATCTGGTACATTTGCAGTAAATATTGCTCCGCATTTTCCTTCGTTAATTTCATACTCCTCTACCTCCCCAATAAAATTTCCATTTCTTGAACTAATTTTTCCAGTTCACTGTCATCAATTGTGTAACTTTGCTCCAGAGTTGGGAATACACCACCTTCTACATCTTCCCTGAACTGAGTTAATGCCCTGACAATCATATCAGACAAATCCAAATATACTTTAAGGAATTTTGGTGATAATTCCTTATATAATCCCAGCATATCCTGTGTTACCAGGGCTTGCCCATCACAAGCCGGGCCGGCACCAATACTGATAGTAGGGATCTCAAAACTCTTGGTAATAACCTCTCCCAACCGGACCGGAATACACTCCAGGATAATAGCACAAGCACCAGCTTCAACAAACGCGATCACATCTTTTAAAATCTCAGAAGCAGCGGGAGCTGTACGTCCCTGAATGCGAATAATACCAGATCGGACTATTTTCTGTTTAGTGATCCCCACATGGGCGATCACTGGAATTCCGGCATCCACAATTTTGGCTGCTTTCTCAGCTTCTTCACGGGTGCCTTCAAAATGCACGCCGTCAGCTTTTCCTTCTTTAATTAATCGAACCGCGTTTTGAACAGCCTGCTGATCCGTCTCATAGGCACCAAAAGGCAGCGTAGTCACTACCATAGAAGAACTTGCCCCGTTTCTAACAGCCTGGGTATGGTAAATCATTTCATCCATACTCACTGAAACGGCCTCCGGTCGGCCCAAGCCAACTGTGCCCACAGCGTCACTAACCAAAATGACATCAACACCAGCCTGGCTGATAAACTTTGCCATTGGGAAATCATAGGCAGTAAGCAGGGTAATCTTGTCGCCTCGCTGCTTTTTTCTCATCAGCGAAGAAGGTGTCACCTTCTTGTTAACACTCATCTTGCCAGCCTCCTTGCTTTATCTATCAGCTGGTTGTGGAATCTGGAAGCAAATTTTCAAGATCCAGATGTGGACCTGGAATAATGCGGGTGGAAACAACCTTGCCGATTTTTGAGGCAGCCTTTCTTCCCGCTCCTAGTGCTGTACGAACTGCGCCAACATCTCCTCGAACCATGACAGTGATATAGCCACCGCCAATAGCCCTTTTATCAAGCAAATCCACATTGGAAGATTTGACCATGGCATCTGCAGCTTCGATACTGCTCACCAATCCCCGGGTTTCGATCATGCCCAATGCTTGATTTCCGATAACTTCTTTATTGTTCTTTTCAGCCATCGATCTTTCTCCTTGATAGCATCATTCGCTATCCATATTTTGTAAATGTGTCTTTACCGTCTACTGATAGAGAGTCTAGAATGCCAATAATCACGGCATCAACCGGTTTATTGATATCTCCTGAGGCAACCCTTGCTGAACTACCCTCAACTATCATGGCAAGTTCACCTGGGCCGGCCCCAACAGCATCCTGGGCAATGTATGGTGTACCGGATACTTTCCCGGCTGCATCGCTGTCCCTCACCAGAAGCAGCTTGCTGCCTTCCAGGCGTGGTTCCTTCTCAGTTGATACTGCCATACCAACCACCTTAACAATTTTCATGTTACTCTCCTCGTTTGATGATCTTTCCCATCATGTCAACCAACCTGTTCACCGGGGTTGAGTTTTCCTGATTGAGGGATCCACTTGAAGAATTGGATTCTGTAAAACTTACCGTAACGGGTTGTTTGCCAGGCTGACATCCCCTGGGTTTGTTGTAGGATTGATTGACAAGGACCCCTTTATTTTTTGAAGAAATTGGTGGTTTTACTGGGCCGGTTTCCTTGGTTTTGTCAATCAATGCCAGATCTAATTGTTCAGCAGTTTCACGGGCAAAATCTGTCAGGGAGGTATTTGGGCCAAGCTCAAGCTGGTGAACACCTTTGGCAACCAGTTCCTCGATATCTTTTGCGGTGTAATAGATATTCATTTCATTTACCGTCTTCTCGGCCATCTAAGGACTCAATGGATGAAATAGCCGCATCCCTAGACTGCCGGACGGCTGACTCTGTTCCGGAAATCATCAACCTGCCGTAAGCGCCGTTTGAAGTGTAATGATTCAATGTGATCCCAGCTGCTTTTTCTGCTTCATTTGCGGCCAAAACAATATAGGCTGCTGGTACAACCTCAATTACACAGAAAGCCTGGTGGGCTAAAACCAATCCTCCGGCATTACGGGCATTAATTAATTGAGCCTCGTGTGGGTGAATTCCAGTAGTCATATTGGCTGAAAGGACTTTTGGTTTGAGCCGGTCCGCCTCTTTTAAGCCAATAGATTCCAGAGCTTTTTTGCCCGTATACTGGACAGCTTCCTGATGACTGGAATGGATTTCCAGGAAACCATATTCACGTCCCATATTCAAATACCCGGGCTGCACATCAGTGGTTTTTAATGCAATATCCATCACTTGATAGATTTCTGCAGCAGGAGAGATCTCGATATAGATTTGAGCATCTCCTTCAACGGGTATCATCCCCAATGTGCGTTTTCCAGTAAACGCAGCATACTGGGGTTGCATATTATCAACCATCACATATGTTCGCAATTGCATATTAATATCCTTTACTGAAAGTTTCTGGCTTCATTTCGGTCTTAGTCCGCTGAAAGCCGGACAACCTTAACTTCGTCTGGGAGAAGTTTTTCAACATTTTTGTGAGGTTTGGCAATAACGTGGACAGTTACCAGCTCTCCGGATGCTTTCGCTGCTGCTGCACCGGCATCGACTGCCGCTCGAACGGCACCGATTTCTCCCCGGATATATACGGTGACATATCCGCCGCCGCTTTCTTCTTGTCCGTAGAGCTTCACATTGGCGGTTTTGATCATGGCATCAGCTGCCTCAATTGAGGCTACCAACCCTTTGGTCTCAACCATTCCAAGTGCATTCATCGGAAATTCGTTATCCATAGCTTTACTCCTTTATTGCGGGTGAAGGCTTATTATTCTGACAATATATCATGGGCTGCTGTCATGGCTGCACCAGTATCAGCTGTAATGCCAGTATGATGTAAGGCTGAGCTCGTGGCTGATAACAAACCAATTACATTGCCTTGATTCACCTGAGGAAGTTTTCCAATATCAAGGAAGAAGCTATCAGGTGAGTTTACTCCAACGGTTTCTTTTTCTCCGGGACCCAGGTTTGATTTGATGAGATCAACGATAGTTTGGCTGTCCACTCCTAGCGGAGTTCTGATTTCTGTTCTGGTCTCCTGGCAGAATCTGGCAGCTGAATTACACCCGGGGCAATCACTCCCGTCTATCATTAATGA
>JAZFRV010000011.1:0-2912 GCA_036445875.1 Anaerolineales bacterium | reverse complement strand
ACTCACTGGAGGAAGAATTATCTCCTCTAGATTACCAATGGATTACTCATCATCGAAATGTTTGTCGGATGCGGATCTACAACTGCAGATCCATTTCACGTTGAGTATAACCCAGATGTCTGGAAGCCCGAAAATGCAAACATCAAACTGGCAGCTAATTTCATCTCATCCATACCAGGTGAGTGATGTACAGACCTGAGTGACAATTTATTTGACTGGTAATTTGCCGGAGCGATTAGATATCTATAAGAGGATCATTTCCGGTAGTATTCGAAAAAATAGTTGATAACTTAACGGTTCAAGATCTGACCCAACCTCTTAGGTTGGGAGGCCAGACAGGGGTCTTCGTAATTATCTCCCCCTTATTTCCCCAACGTGCACAATTCAGTTCTTGTCGGCTAATTCTTCCATCAGCGCTGAATCCGGGCGGAGCCGCCTTGCGCAAAGGCACGAACCTGATCGAGTGTTGCCATCGTAGTATCCCCCGGGAAAGTGGTTATCAGTGCACCATGTGCCCAACCAAGATTGACTGTTTCCTGTGGATCCTCACCTGAAAGCAGTCCATAGAAAAAACCCGAAGCAAATCCGTCCCCACCGCCAACCCGATCGTAAACATGTAACTCCGCAGTGGGTGAAACAAAAGTCTCACCATTAATCCAGGCTACAGCCCCCCAGGAATGATGGTTTGTTGTATGGCAATCCCGCAGTGTTGTTGCCACGACTTTAACCTCGGGATACTTCTCCACTACCTTATTTATCATTCCGAAAAAAGCACTCGAATCTAATTTAGATTTTGATTCCACTTCTGGACCAGGAATTCCAAGCCCTAACTGCATATCTTCTTCATTCCCAACCAGCACATCCACGTTCTCAACAATACGCCGCATCACATCTTGAGCTTTTTCCAATCCTCCCCAGATATTCCACAATTTAGCCCGGTAATTTAAGTCAAATGAGGTCACTGCACCCGCGGCTTTTGCTGCCTGCATCCCTTCAATAATGAGTTCCCCGGTGGTTTCAGAGAGCGCAGCAAATATACCACCGCTGTGGAACCAGCGCACACCCCCGGAAAAGATTTCATCCCAGTCGAAATCACCTGGTTTGAGTTGAGCGCCTGCTTCATTGGAGCGATTGTAGAAAACTACTGGAGCACGAACGCCAAATCCGCGATCACTGTAAATTGTGGCCATATTTGGTCCATTCACGCCATTGTGGTCAAAGTATCTATAAAAAGGTGTGATGCCCATCAATCGCACTCGTTCGGAGATAAGATCACCAATTGGATACTTTACCATCGCAGAAACAATGCCTGTTTTCAGCTGGAAGCAGTTAGCCGGATTAGCGGCCACATTATACTCACCACCGCTGGGATGCACCTTCCATTCAGTGGCTTTACTGAACGGGATGATCCCCGGATCAACTCGATGGTTTAAGGCACCTAACGAAACCAAATCCAATGCTGCATTCTGTTTAATTTGCAGACCGTATTTCATTTTATTATCCTTTTGATTAAGCGTTATATGTACTGGAAGTAATATCTCCCCCAGTCCCAGTCCAATTGGTGTGGAAGAATTCTCCCCGGGGTTTATCAACCCGTTCGTAGGTATGAGCTCCAAAATAGTCTCGCTGGGCTTGAAGCAGATTGGCTGGTAAACTTCCACTCCGGTATCCGTCATAAAAAGCCAGAGCACTGGACATGGCCGGCACTGGAATTCCTGCCTCAGCTGCCGTGGCAATCACCCGCCGCCAACCAGCCTGTGAAGTATTTACTTCAGTCTTGAAATAATCATCAAGCAGCAGGTTATTTAAATCTGGTTTTTTATCAAACGCATCCTTAATCTTGCCCAGGAATGCAGAGCGAATGATACAGCCGGCGCGCCACATCATGGCAATTTCCCCAAAGTTTAAATCCCATTTGTATTCTGCAGCAGCTGAACGCATCAACAAATAACCCTGAGTATAGGACATCATCTTTGATGCATACAGAGCATCATGAATATTTTGAATAAAGGAAAGTTTATCACCATTAAATGAGGCAGTTGGTCCCTTTAAGATTTTAGAGGCCTCTACTCTGTTTTCCTTCAAAGAAGATAGAAAACGGGAGTGAACTGCCTCTGTGATCAGGGTTAGAGGTACGCCCATCTCCAGGGAGGAGATTGCGGTCCATTTTCCAGTGCCTTTTTGTCCAGCGGTATCAAGTATTTTGTCGATCACATAATCCCCATTTTCATCTCTAAAGCCTAGGATATCCCTGGTAATCTCAACCAAATAGGAATCTAATTTTCCCTCATTCCACTCTGCAAAAACACTGTGCATGGCCTGGTTGCTCATGCCGAGGAGATTTTTCATTAAATAGTAGGCTTCTCCGATCAACTGCATATCACCATACTCAATGCCATTATGAGTCATCTTGACATAATGACCGGCCCCGTTATCCCCTACCCAATCACAGCAAGGCACTTCGTCATCAACCTTGGCAGAAATCGCTTGAAATATGTCTTTTACATGGGGCCAGGCAGCAGGGGATCCTCCCGGCATGATTGAAGGACCAAACCTGGCGCCTTCTTCTCCGCCAGAAACGCCTGTGCCAACAAATAGGAGGTTTTTTGACTCAACATATTCTGTGCGGCGGATGGTATCGATGTAATTTGAGTTGCCACCATCGATGATAATATCCCCCTTCTCAAGATGAGGTATCAATATCTCGATAAAATCATCTACTGGGTCTCCCGCCTTCACCAATAACATCACCCGGCGGGGTTTGCTGAGTGAGCCAACAAATTCTTCTACTGAATGCGTTCCAACAATATCAGTACCTTTGGCAGTACCCTTAATAAAATCATCTACTTTGGATACTGTGCGGTTATACACCGCCACCTTAAACCCGTGGTCGTTCATATTCAAGACCAGAT
>JAZFRV010000010.1:0-5234 GCA_036445875.1 Anaerolineales bacterium | reverse complement strand
CATATTGATCAAATTTCTTATGCAGGTGATGGCACACCGAACGAATATTTAAGGATAAATTTCAGGGGAGACCGCTATACATTCCATTCTGAGTTGAGAGAGTAAAAAAATGAAAAAAGAATTTGATCTGGTCACACTGGGTGAACTATTAGTTGATATGTTTCCGGATAAAATTGGCCCCCGGATTGGTGAAGTAAAAGCGTTTATACCAAAACCTGGCGGAGCACCCGCAAATGTAGCAGTGGCCGCCAAGCGACTTGGTTTCAAAAGTGCTTTTATCGGAAAATTGGGGGAAGACCTTTTTGGCACCTATTTGAAAACAGTCTTGGAATCAGAAGGTGTTGAAACCAGGGGTATCCGTTTCGATCCTGAGGCCAGGACGACCATGGCGATCATTGCGATGCCTGATATGAATTCAGCAGAATTTGTTTTTTACCGGAATCCGGGCGCTGATCAACGCCTGACGGTGGATGAACTGGATAGGCCCATGCTGCAATCTACCAAAGCTCTTCATTTTTGTTCAGTCAGCTTGACTGACGAGCCTGTTCGATCTGCAACCTTTGAGGCAGCGGGAATTGCCCGAAAAAGCGGGGCCCTGGTTTCATATGATGTGAATTATCGGCCTTCCTTGTGGAAAGATCAGGCGGAAGCCCTGATTCAAGCTCAATTGATGTTACCTAAAGTTGATCTGGTTAAAGTAAATGAAGGGGAAGCTGCTTTACTCACGGGGATCAAGGAGCTTGCCCCGAACAATCTTAAGCAAGTGGAAAATGCAGCATTAAATCTGCTGGAGAGAGGGCCAGAACTTGTAGTCATCACCCTGGGATCTGAAGGTAGTTATTTTCAAATCAGGGATGGTGGTGCGTATATACCGCCTTTTCGGGTTGATACAATTGATTCAGTAGGTTGTGGAGATGCTTTTATCGCGGGTTTATTAACCAGGTTGGTGGAGAGAGATAATTGGCGGGTCGGGTTATCTGTTGAAAGCCTGATTGAGGATTTAGAGTTTGCGAATGCAGTGGGTGCGATCACATCGACAAAAAGAGGAGCTATACCCGCTTTACCAACAAAAATAGAGGTTGAAGAATATTTAGCCAAGAGGAAATGAGGAAAATTAATGGAAAAACCCCGAATATTATCGAAGAAGGAATTACGAGATAAAGCCAGAGAACTGAGATTGGAGATTCTGGAAATGACGACCCGGGCTGGCTCGGGCCATCCCTCCAGCTCCTGGTCAGCTGTTGAAATCGTTACTGCTTTGTATTTTGGAGGTGTGTTAAGGTATCGACCTGAAGAGCCCTGGTGGGAGGATCGAGACAGATTTATTATGAGTAAAGGGCATGCAGCTCCGCTGTTATATGCGGCACTCGCTCATGCAGGATATTTTGATAAAAAGGAACTGCTTCGCCTGCGTGATGTGGATAGCCCGGTGCAAGGTCACCCGATCCAGGGCATGATGCCCGGTGTTGAGGCAACTACCGGTTCGCTTGGGCAGGGTTTGTCTCTGGGTATCGGCCACGTTCTCGGCGGCAGATTGTCTGAAAAAAAATATCGTGTATATGTGCTATTGGGGGATGGGGAATGTGAAGCTGGCCAAATCTGGGAAGCAGCCATGGCAGCTGCGCATTTTAAAGCAGGCAACCTGGTAGCGATTCTGGACTACAACAAATTTCAAGAAACTGGGCCGATCAGCCGGGAGATTGGATTGGAGCCGCTGGTTGATAAATGGAAATCATTTGGCTGGACGGTCCATGAAGTTAATGGCCATGATCTGGAAGAAATTCTGGGTAAATTCCAGTTGGTAAAGCAGTTGGAAGCGACTGAAAAACCGCAAATCATCATCGCTCACACCATCAAGGGTAAGGGAGTGTCCTTTGTTGAAGCCGACTTTACATTCCACGGTCGGGCATTAAATGAAGAACAAGCCAAATTAGCGCGGGAGGAAATCAATGCAGCTCGGTAAAATAGCAGGATTGGAATTATGTGATCAGCCGCTCCGAAATATTTTTGGAGACGCGCTTTTAGATTTAGCTAGAAAAAACCCCAAAGTGGTTGTTTTAGACGGTGATTTGGGCAATTCAACCAAGGCAGAATACGTTCGAAATGAATTTCCTGAGCGGTTTTTTAATATTGGCATTGCTGAAAGCAACCTGGTAGGTGTTGGGGCTGGATTGGCCGGCGCAGGTTTTTACCCTTTTATTGTGAGTTTTTCTTCCTTTTTACTTTGTAATGCCTATGACCAGATCCGTCTGGCAGTGGCTATGTCTGAAATTAATGCAACAATTATTGGAAGCCACGGCGGCATAACCCTTGGCAAAGATGGTCCTACCCAGATGGGCATAGAGGATCTGGCGCTAATGGGTGGTTTACCAACTTTTACAATTATCGTTCCCTCAGATCCGGCAACCATGCATGCGGCAGTTAAGGCAGCCCCGGATATCAAAGGTCCTGTATTCATCCGTTCCAGCAGGGTGCCGATGCCCTATATCTATCCCATGGAGGAAACCCCCTTCGAAGTAGGTAGAGCAAATATAGTGAGAGAGGGTGAGGATCTGACAATTATCGGCTGCGGGATGATGGTTTCAGCCGGATTGGATGCGGCAGCAATCTTGTCTAAAAAGGGAATTGAAGCCCGGGTTATAGATTTGCATACCATACGTCCTTTGGATGTGGAGGCAATCGCCTTGGCCGCCCGGGAAACAGGAGCTATTGTGTGTGCTGAAGAACACTTGCTGCAGGGAGGTATGGGCAGCAATGTGGCCCGCATTGTAACTGAACAATATCCTGTTCCTATGCGATTTGTTGGTTTAAAAGATACCTATGTTGAGTCCGGAGATCCCTGGGATCTGTTGAAAAAATATAACCTCACTGCCGATGATATCGTTGCAGCAGGCGAATCCGTGGTAAAAGTGAAAAAGGAAACCTGAAATGATCTACAAGGAACTGATCCGCAGAAAAGAGGAACATAATCCAATCCGGGTTGGGGCAAGTGCCATTGAATGGATGGGAAGCGGCCTATTAGCAGCTTTTGCCCATGTTCCCGGAATGGAAATTTCTGCTGTCGCCAATGCTGACGTTCAGGAAGGTGTGGACGCTTTTATTGCCGCAGGAACTGAACGGGATAATATTACAATCAGCGATGATCTATCAGAAATAAACGATGCCATTCTTGGAGGTAGACGGGTTGTCACTGCTGATCCCAGACTCCTGGCACAATTAGAATCCCTGGATATTGTTACAGATTCCACCTGGTCGCCTGCCATTGGTGCCGACGTAGCGGATGCCTGCATCGAGAATGGCAAGGACGTTGTCCTGGTCAATATAGAGGCTGATGTTACGGTTGGTCGGATCCTGAAGAAAAAAGCTGCTGATGCGGGTGTGTTGTATTCTGTATCGTCTGGTGATGAACCTGGCTGCTTGATGGAGTTGTTTGATTACGTCAAGAGTCTGGGATATGAAGTGATCACAATCGGCAAGGGTAAAAATAATCCGTTGAATACAGCGGCAACTCCGGACATGGTTGCGGAATCAGCTGCCAAGTCTGATAAAGACCCAGTCCAGGTAGCTTCTTATGTGGATGGTACCAAAACCATGTTTGAAATGACTTGTGCTGCCAATGCCACTGGATGCAAGCCCATGCAGCGGGGTATGATGGGGCCAGAAGCTTCCTTTGAAAATGTGTCGGATATATTTGCCCTGGAGGAAGATGGTGGCATAAGCCAATTTCCGGGTAATATTGATTTTGTTCAAGGTCCTTCCATGTCGGGTGGGGTTTTTGTGACTGTGCGGGTAGCTGATGAGCGAATCCAGGCTGACCTGAACTACTTGAAAGTGGGCTCTGGAAAATATTTTACATTTTTCCGGCATTATCACCTCTGGTTCCTGGAAGCTTCTATATCTATTGCGCATGCATTTCTTAATAAACAGATCTGGCTGACCCCACTAGATGTACCGGTAGCCGATGTGATGACTGTCGCCAAGAAGAATTTGAAAGCTGGTGATATCCTGGAAAGATTTGGGGGGTACACAAATTTTGGTGTGATGGAACTTGCCGAGACAGCCAGGAGACTTAACGCGCTGCCGGCTGGTCTAAGCCCAGGCGCAAAAATTATCCGGCCCGTTCAAGCAGGGGAGATCGTGACCTGGGAAGATGTAAACCTGGACGAAAATAGCACCGTTGTAAAACTGCGCCGGGAACAGGATTCTCTCTACCAATAAATTAATCTGAAAGAACTGAGGAGTAAAGGAGCTTGAAATGAAAATTGGTGTATTTACAGCATTATGGGGAAATCTTACCTTAGAAGACGCCTTGGACAAAGCTGTCAGTTTTGGAATCTCCGCGGTTGAAATTGGTGCTGGCGGATATCCAGGACAACCACATTGTCCGGTGGATGAACTCCTGGAAAGTGAAACAAAAAGGGATGATTGGCTGGGAAAAATAAATGACCGTGGATTAACACTCAGCGCTTTGAGCATCCACAACAATCCTGTGCACCCAGATAAGGCGGTAGCTGAGAAAGCAAATGCAGTCATTAAGAAAGCCATTAGATTAGCTGCTTTGTTAGATGTTCCTACAATTAATGGATTTTCTGGTCTTCCCGGTGGTGCTGCGGCAGATACGATGCCCAATTGGGTGACCTGCGCCTGGCCTCCCCATTTCCTAGAGATCCTTGAATACCAATGGAATGAGGTAGCCATCCCGTACTGGAAAACCATTCATCCTTTATTAGAAGAAAATAATTTGACACTTGGTTTTGAAATGCATCCGGGTATGCTGGTTTATAACGTAGATACAATGCTGCGTTTGAGAGATGAAGTCGGACCGCGTCTGGGTTGTAATTTTGATCCCAGCCATTTATGGTGGAATGGTGTTGATCCGGTAGCCGCGATCCGGGCATTAGGCGATTCGATCTTCCATGTGCATGGAAAAGATGTATATGTGGATCCTTTTAATACCCAGGTGAATGGATGCAACGATTATAAACATTACGGAGATATTCCCAGCCGATCCTGGACGTTCCGGTCCATTGGTTACGGTCATGATCTGAAAGCCTGGAAGGATATCGTAAGCGCCCTGAAGATGATTGGATATGATTACGTGGTTTCGATCGAGCATGAAGATGCCATGATGTCCCCGGATGAAGGGTTGGGCAAAGCGGTCAGTATCTTAAAAGAATCCCTGATTTTCGAAGAAGCTGGCGAGATGTTCTGGGCTTAATCCAATGAAATTGATC
>JAZFRV010000009.1:0-2780 GCA_036445875.1 Anaerolineales bacterium | reverse complement strand
TTTGGGCGATTTTTAAAGGGCTTACCGGATTGACTGCAGGTATGTGAATCTCGATCGGTTTTATACCGTAGCGTGATTTTAACAAAGCTGCATATTGTCCCTGGTAGTTCATCTCCGGTACAATAATTCTCTTACATGAGGCAAAAAATTTCCGAAAAGAGTCTTCATGCTGCGGATGGATCATAATGGATTTTATTAATTTCGTCTTAACTCCCTGTTCCTTTGCCAGTTCCATCCCTTCCAGGATTGAACCTATCGTTGAGCCCCAACCGGCAATTCCAATCTCAGCAGTTTCATCCCCGAGGATGTCTGCTTCAGGAAGGTCTGCCACCATGGATTCAAATTTGCGAAACCGTTTGGCAGTCATCATGCTGTGGACATCGGCTTCGTAGTTAGGATTTCCTGTGACTGAATGTTCCAGGCCGGTAGTAGAGTAAACGGCTCCCGGTTCTCCCGGAACGATCAGGGGCGAAACACCATCGTCAGTAATTTGATAGCGCAGGAAATTTTCCAGTTGTTCCGGTGTTGGTTTCTTTCTGGTACATCTATCCCTGTCAACATTTTCCTTGATTGTAACGGTTTCTATACGCTGTCCCAGGAAGAGATCACTGAGAAAGATAAGCGGTGTCTGGTATTTTTCGGCAATGTCAAAGGCCAGTTGAATGCCGCTGTAGCACTCTTCAGAATTGCTGGGCGCCATTACTACCCTGGGGGAATCACCTGCCCCGCCATAAAGCGCGATATTAAGGTCTCCCTGCTCAACCTTAGTAGGCAGCCCTGTAGCAGGGCCTCCACGTTGAACGTTGACAATGATTGCAGGGATTTCAGCCATTACAGACATGTTAATCATTTCGCTCATCAGTGAAAGGCCTGGCCCGGAAGTGGCTGTCATTGCACGACTTCCGGCAAACGAAGCACCTAATACGGCTCCAATAGCTGCAATTTCGTCCTCCATTTGAAGGGTCCATCCGCCCAGCTTCGGCAATTCCTTTGCGGCGATCTCCATGATTTTTGTTGCAGGTGTGATGGGATATCCCGCAAAAAATTTCAAACCGCAATCTATAGCTCCCTTGGCAATAGCGTCATTGCCGCTTGTCAATGCCCTGGGTTCTGATTTTTTGTCGATCTCAAACTGGTTATTGAGAGGGAAGTTTTCCCTGAAATATTCATAGCCCAAATTGAAGGCCTTGATGTTGACATCTATGACATGCTCTCCTTTATGGGCAAAAACAGTTTTTATTTGATCTATAAACATGTCAGGGGGCAATGAATAAAAGTAGCAAATCGCTCCAATAGCAACCAGGTTTTTCCCCTGATTTGTTCCTGTTGCTTCATTTGCCAGTTTCTTAATTGGCAGGCCGTGTCCCTGTATCTCCGGAGTGATGTGGGAGACCAGGCTGTCTTCTTCCTCTACATCACCGACAGTGCTGGTATCATAAATTACATTACCTCCTGTCTTAACATCACGCAGGTCAATAATAGATTCTTTACTCACCATGCCCACAAGCAGGTCTAAACCATCACCCATGCTATACAGTTTTGAGGTTGAAAACCTGATTGTTGCGGAAGATTTACCCAAGCCCCTGATCTCAGCACTGTAGATATTATTTACCATTACATGCAGGCCTATATTGGCACAAGCACCCGCTAAAATCTTTCCTGAAGCTACTATGCCATCACCTGCTATTCCACAAAAGCGAACTTTAATTTCAGAATATTTCATTTCCACCACCTTGCCTTCAGTGATTTCCCCATAAGATTGAAAGCAATGGCTTCCTGGATTCTGTATTCCTCGTTTTGTCCCAACATATTCTTTCCAGCAATTTCCCCCTGTATCAGCGCGTTAGGCAGTCCAAAATTAATCCAGTAACCTTTAA
This sequence comes from Anaerolineales bacterium, assembly GCA_036445875.1. Lineage (GTDB taxonomy): Bacteria > Chloroflexota > Anaerolineae > Anaerolineales > UBA11858 > B10-G9. The sequence goes on along the minus strand of JAZFRV010000009.1, from coordinate 903 downwards.
GACTGGGATGATAAATCTCTACGCAATCTCCAGCTGAGTAGATATCTTTCTCAGATGTTTCCAGGCGTGTGTTCACTATAATACCCAATCTTTTTTCGACGGTTGAACCTTCTATACATGAGATATTTGGCTTATAATAGTCCCAGGCAAAGACGATATCAGTCGTTAACATCTTTTGCTGTATTGTTTCGACCTTGTAACCGTGATCTGACTCTTCTATCGATACAATCTGGTCCTCTGTTATGATCTCTATTCCTTTTTCTTCCAGAAATTTATGCAAATCACCCTCAAAATCATTTTCTTCCAGGGCAAATGTTGCCCGTTCCCCTTTGGTGATATAAGCAACCTGCTTTCCAAGGTTGTGCAGCACACAGATCAAATCCAGGCAGCTTACACCATCTCCGAAAACAATGCATTTCTTGATTTCAGGTAATTTCTCTTTTAATACCAGTGTATCGTACAGAGAATAATAGAAGTGGATATGCTGCTTGAATGGACGCAACACGAGTCCCAGGCCGGGACTGCCGCCGGTAGCAATGAGGAGTTTATCGTAATGCATAACTTCGTTATGGTGGAGCTTTATCACCTTTTCCGATGGCTCAATGGATTTTACATGCTCACCTTTACGGAGTTTAATTCCCAACTCTTTCAACATTCCTACTGAGAAGAAGAGCAGCTCGTCTCTTTTTATAGAATTGCACAGGAATTCTGTCAGCAGATAGCGCTTGTATGGTAAAAACAGTTCATCCCCGATAACCACTACTTCCGCGTCCCTGTCCAGCTCCTTGATGGTTTTAGCGGCGGTGATCCCTGCTACTCCGGCACCGATAATAACATGTTTCATATGTTTCTAACTTTCGCTTTACTCAAGTTACAAAAAAGTTTGTCAATAGACAATGGTCA
>JAZFRV010000008.1:0-3234 GCA_036445875.1 Anaerolineales bacterium | reverse complement strand
ACAATGAGTGTGATTTGGGAATTTATTTACCGGATGATGAGAAAAACCCCAATTACAACTAAAAATCCGTAAATGATCTTGTCAAATTTTCCCTGAGGAATGAGCAGGTTAACTTTTTCTCCCAGCAGAACCGCAGCGATGATGATCGGGATACTATATCCATAGAGGCGGACTACTTGTGTTGTCCACATTCCGGCTAACCCATGAGTGATTAAGATGGCCAAGCCTGTGGGTAAAAAGTATCCCTGAAGAGTAGCACGGAATTTTTCGGGATTCCAGCTGCGTAATATGCCATAAATTACTACCGGTGGTCCGTTGGTATTATATGCACCACCCAATATTCCGGCGATCAACCCTGTAACGAAAGCCCATTTTTCGTTGAGTAATTTTGGGAGGTCGGGAACAAATAAATTGTAAGCACCAAATCCCATCAAAAGGATCCCCAAAAGAGATTTGACAAGAATATCCGGAGCTGCTTTTAAGAAAAATATACCGAGAGGAATTCCTATCCAGGTAGCTAAGACCAGACGCCAGGCTGCTTTAATTTCTACTTTTCGCCAGGATTTTAGGAGAATTGTAAAAGCGATCGTAGATGCGGCCATTGCAACGAGAGGAGTTGCTACTTGTATGCCAATCAATATTGCTAGAAGGGGCATTGCGATTAACGCATCGCCAAAACCTAAAGCAGAACGTATAAACGTTGATAAGAAAAGAATGGCTAATACCAGAATTGTGGTTGTGGAAAATTCCATATGTCAAATATGTATCAAGAAACTGGTTATTGAAAACGTGGTTAATCCTACCATAAGAATTTAAGAAACATCGGGAAAACTCAGATAGATCCGATTCAATATTAAATCAATCCGGTCAGTTCCTCACTGATATTCCACAATTCCCTTCTGTGCGAGAGCAAGAGCGATTGCCTCTCAGATTCCGGAGGTAGCTCCGGTGACCAAGCATTTCTTTCCTATTAATAGGATTAAATATTAGTTCAAGATCTGGATATAGTATACTTTCTTTCACCATTTCCTTGATAATTGCGGAGTAATAATTAATGCCTAAAAATCATAAAATATTTCAGCGCCAAATTGCAATTACTAACGAACATGGATCCTGGGTTTTTCTCTTTAGCCCATTATTAATTGGGCTCTTCGCCGGACAGAGCTGGTCAGTGGATGTGGTGTTTCTTATCTTGGGTGCCTTGGCAGGATTTTTAATCCGCCACCCGATTATGATAGCAGTGAAAGTTTGGAGCGGTCGAAGATCGAAAGCAGATTTGATCCCAGCTGGATGGTGGATATTCATTTATGGGCTGGTGGGGGTGATCATGATTGGGGGTCTGGTTATTCGGGGATTAAGTCATCTGTTGATCCTCTCTATTCCTGGCATCCTGGTCATTATCTGGCACCTGTATCTGGTTTACAATCGGGCTGAACGGGGTCAGATAGGTATAGAAATTGTCGCCAGCGGGGTTCTGGCGCTTATAGCTCCGGCCGGATATTGGATCGGGGTTGGTGGAATTACCAGCTTGGGTTGGTGGCTATGGGGATTAACTTGGTTCCAGTCAGCGGCGTCGATTGTTTATGTATATTTGCAGTTGGCTCAACGCGACTATAAGCAGATCCCCCCCCTTAGAGACAGGTTCCAATTGGGATGGCAAGCAATTCTGTACACAAGTTTTAACCTGCTGTCGACAGGATTACTTTCTGCCCTGGATGTAATTCCTGCTTGGGTATTTGTGCCTTACCTGCTTCAATGGGGTGAGACCTTTCGGGGAATTTATTATCCAGCCACAGGAGTAAAACCAACCTGGATAGGTATCAGACAATTGATCGTCAGCAGTTTATATACTTTGCTCTTTATCCTGGCCTGGCAGATCTGAGGTAATATTTGCGAATATATAATTTGCCATCTTAATCAAAAACGATCTGCTCTTCGAAATAAAATTTCTTTGCTTGCCAGCTGGAAAAATCCTGTCGTTTGCAGTCTCAGGAACAACCTGGTTTTATAGATGTTCTGGTAAGGAATATAGACCTCATATTTTGGGTGGTGCAAATGGTTACTTTGTTATCGTTTCATGTTTGGAGAATGTAATTATGTATCTCTAATCCAATTCCATTTAATCATACTGAGAAAATAATTTCTGGTATGATGATGGGAAATTATTTTCAAGGATTGTTATGAGTGAAGCAGATGTTATAAAAAAATTCCATCAATCCGGACCGATTACAGTGGATTCCCTGAAGGAGGATCTTACTGAATTGGGTGTTACTCCAGGCATGGTGTTGTTGGTGCATTCCTCATTAAGCTCCCTTGGTTTTGTATCTGGCGGACCGGTTGCTGTGATTCTGGCGCTTGAAGAAGTACTTGGCCCCAAAGGAACTCTAATCATGCCAACCCATTCCGGTGATTTAACTGATCCTGAACAATGGGAAAATCCGCCCGTGCCGGCGGAATGGCATGAAATCATCCGTCAAACCATGCCGGCTTATGATCCAGATCTGACTCCCACCCGGAAAATGGGAAAAATTCCAGAAACTTTCCGGAGGCATCCCGGTTCGCTGCGAAGCAGCCATCCTCATATGTCATATGCTGCTCTTGGCAAGCAGGCCGAGATCATAACCAAGAACCATGATCTTGATTTTGCTTCTGGAGAAAACTCTCCCCTGGCCCGTATTTATGATCTTAATGGTTGGATATTGCTCTTGGGAGTCGGGCATGATAATAACACCAGTTTACATCTTGCAGAAGTGCGGGCAGAGTACTCATCTAAAAAAGAAATCCAACAGTGGGCGCCAATTTTTCTGGATGGTGTCCGGCAGGGGATATCTTTGAGAGAACTGGAAGAGCACAGCGAGGAATTCGATTTGATTGGGAAGGCATATCAAGAAGCAGGTGAAACGCTGATTACAGGGAAGATTGGAAACGCCCAAACACTATTGATACCCCAGCAGGAACTGGTAGATTTTGCCGTGGAATGGATGACACAAAATCGAAAGTAAGAGTTGGTTTTTCATAGGAAAAAGGAAAGAATAAAATGGATTATTTGAATACGATCATTTTTGGAAATTCAATCCGGGATTGGTTGGGAGCCATAAGTATCCTGGTTGGAGTATTTATCCTGTTGGTCCTCATTAAACGCATTATTAAAAACCGGGTATTAAGATTAGTAAATAAATCAGAGAATGAGGTTGATAATTTCATTATTCCGGTCCTGGACCAAACCCGGTGGTT
>JAZFRV010000007.1:0-2217 GCA_036445875.1 Anaerolineales bacterium | reverse complement strand
ATATGTTGAGAAAGTTTAAACTATTCTTGTTTGGATTTCCTCCAGCGTTTCTTACCTTGATTGTCCTGTTTCTCATCAGCGATCAGAGCAGGGAGACTGTCATGTCAGCCGACCGATTTCGGTTGATGGTCGATTTATTGTATTTGTACGGTTTCTGTTGAGGAGTTACAAAGGTTTAAAGGGGAAGAGAGCTGATGGAACCTTGTAGTCTGATAGTATAATCACCATCAAGGTCTTTATGATAATTAAGATAGGGAACGAGACATCGGAGAGTTATTAAATGTCAGAATATTTCAAAGATAAAACTGCCTTAATCACCGGATCAGGTAGAGGAATTGGACGGGCAATCGCCATTCATTTTGCATCATTAGGAGCAAATGTGGTGGTAAATTATTTCCGCAATCGAAAACCTGCCGAAGATACTGCGGCCGAGATCAAGAAATTGGGTGTTGAGGTAGAAATAATCAAAGCCAATGTCGGAGATATAGCTGACTTGACGCACCTGATTTCTGAAACAGATCGAGTATTTGGGGGAATAGATTTCTTAATCAGTAATGCCGGATCCGGTTATAACCGTCCAATAATGGAGCAACGCCCCAAGGGGTGGGATTGGACCATGGATATTAACGCCAAGGCATACCTTTTTTTAGCCCAAAAAGCAGTTCCGTTAATGGAGAAAAAAGGTGGGGGTTGGATCGTTAGTATTTCCAGTTTTGGGTCATTCCGAGTCTTGCCTGAATATGCTGTAATGGGTGCAAGTAAAGCAGCCATAGAAGCTTTGACTCGTTATCTGGCAGTGGAATTAGCTCCCAGGAATATTGTGGTAAACGCAGTATCACCAGGGATTGTTGCAACAGAGGCTCTCCAGCATTTTAACACCATGCAGCAAGAGGATTTGTTAGAGGAAATTGCTGGGCAAACTCCAGCTGGAAGAATAGTCACTCCGGGGGATGTAGCCGAGATAGTTGCTTTCCTTTGTTCCCCATCAGCAATAATGATACGAGGGCAAACCATTATTGCGGATGGGGGATTGACACTTCCAGTCAGTGGTATTCAGCGGCTTTCCTAGTTTATTTTAATGTCAATTATTATTCTGTTTTTCCATCCACTTTTCAGCGAACAGATATAATACTTGATAGTTTCTATAAGCAAATATTAGTAAAATAAGTCCTTGATATAAATCCGAATTATGTTATACTGCACTCTCAAGTAATAATTTCTATTTAGTATTTTCCCAAATTCAATTTTAATATTTTCTTCAGGCTTTGCCGTAAGTTTGTGCTACTCACATTTGATAGGAGAAAAATCACAATAACATATTTTTGATATTTAGGTTAAATACTTTCTTTATGGTTGATTAAATAGAATCTAAATTGGAACCAGAATTTGGCAATACCATAATTTCCAAGAAAGTTTATTATAATCATCAGTACTGGCATTTTTTCAGACGACAAGGAGGTGACACGGAAACCTTTGTCCATTGATTTGGTATATGTAATGTAAATTAGCAATTTTTCCTAAGGAGGAAAGCAGTATGAACAGACGAATTTTATTCTTCAGTATTCTCGCGGGATTAGCTCTTACTCTCGCCGCGTGTGGGGGAGCAGTATATGAGTGTCCCGATGCGCTTGGTTGTGTATCTTATGGTGAAGATGAACCAGTTCGGATCGCTTCCGCCCTGGTGATCTCTGGTCCGAATACAGATCTGGGTACGGATTCCCAATATGGTGTCGAAATCGCCATTGCCTTCCAGGATACGCTTCTCGGACATCCGATTGAACTTCAAGCCGAGGATGATGGTTGTTCAGCCGAAGGTGGACAAGCAGCCGGACAGAAGATTGTATCCGACCCAACAATCATTGCAGTTATTGGAACCAGCTGCTCCGGCGCAGGTGTGCCGATGTCGAAGGTAGTCTCTGACGCAGGTTATGTGATGGTTTCTCCATCAAATACCTCACCTGCACTGACTGATGGTGCTGTTGCCTGGAACCCGGGTTATCTACGAACTGCTCACAACGATGAGGTGCAGGGTCAAGCCATGGCAAATTTCGCCTTTGATTTTTTGGGTGTGACCACAGCAGCCGCAATTCATGACGGTGATCCCTATACCGAGGGATTGGCACGAGTATTTGCGGATTCCTTTGTGAGCTTGGGTGGCACAATTGTTGAGTTCACCGCAGTAAATAAAGGCGATACAGATATGCGTCCGGTTTTATC
>JAZFRV010000006.1:0-3299 GCA_036445875.1 Anaerolineales bacterium | reverse complement strand
ATATCCATTAATCCTGATCCTTTTAATAATATCCCGCGCAAAATATCTAGCCAGTGATGCGCCGGTATAATGTTTGCCAGATACTGTATGATCTGCGGCATGGATTCAACCGGGGCGGCGTAGCCTGTAAACATGAAATCAATCATGCCAATCATAAATACCAACAGAAATGCTTGATGCTGGCTTTTAGAAAATATTGATATAGCCATCCCTTTTCCTAACTCAACGATTGTATAGATAAATGCCAGTAAAAATAAGAGCGGAAGAGATCCCCGGATAGGGACTTTAAAGGCAAAATGCACCATACCAAGCATCAGGGAAAAATCAATCATTCCGACCAATATTACCGGGATGGATTTTCCGATGATGATTTCCAGGGATGTAAAGGGCATGACCAGCAGTTGTTCCAGAGTGCCAAATTCTCTCTCTCTGGAAAAAGTGAGGGCGGCAAAAAGCAGAATCGTAAATTCAAGCATTAGCCCGAGTTCTGCTGGGGTGGTGAAATAGGCTTCGCTGAGTGCTTCGTTAAACCAGACCCTTAAACTGAAATCAAATCCGCTGACATCTTCCGGATCTAAGCCGAGTTGTTGGATGGTTATCTTTTCACCGAGATCTCTGATGACTCCTTCTACAGCTCGTTGTGCCACTCGGGCAGGAATACTTTCAGCTCCATTTAATATCACCTGGATGATAGGTTCTCCGCCAGGATAACTCAATTGTTCAGAAAATCCATGTGGGATGATCACTGCAGCATTAATTTTTCCTCGGTCCATCAAATCTTCAATCGGCGTCATTGATTCAACTTGATCCGTTAATGCAAAGACGTTTGTATTTTCCAGAGAAATCACCAGATTCCTGCTTGCAGCAGTTTTATCTTGATCCCAGATCATCAGAGGTAGATTAGAAATTGGCCTGGAGGTCGCCCAGCCTATCATCAGCAGCTCAAGTGCGCCGCCAAAAATCATAAAAACAGGAAGCCACCAGTCATTTTTCAAATGAATAAATTCTTTTTTGACCAGGGATAGGATTCTTCTTATCATGTTGTTAAGCCAGCTTCTTTTTGAAAAACAGGGTGGCAATGCCTGTAAAGGCTAGACCAATCACGGTTAACATTATTGCGCTCGGCCATAATATGTTCATTCCTATACCAGGCAGAAATACACCCCTGGTGATAATTGCGTAATGAGTTCCCGGAAGGAAAAGGGATTCCATCCGGGCCATTTCTGGCAGGGAGGCAATTGGAAAAAATATTCCTGTTAGGAAAAAGCCAGGGAACATGACAATCAGCAGAGAAGCTGCTAGCGCAGCAGATTGGGATCGCATGAAGACACCAATAGTCATTCCCATACTGAGTTCGGCAAAAAGGAAGAGAGCAGAGAGTGCAAAAAATAGCAAGAAGTTTCCGTTAAACGGGACCTTAAACCAGACAATGGCTAAAATGGGGATAATAATCACATTTATTAACCCGGTTATTATGTAAGGAATCATCTTCCCGAGAAGAAGTTCAATCCGGGTGATTGGCGAGACTAGAAGCTGTTCCATCGTTCTGTGTTCGTGTTCTCGAGCCAAAGTTAATGCTACAGATAAGGCAGGAAATCCCAGGACAATCGATAGCAGTCCTGGAACCAGATCCACCCGCGGTTTCAAATTTGGGTTGTACCAGGCTCGAATTCTTAAATCAATGGGTTGGATAGAATCCAGCGCAAAACCCCGGGTCTGGAATTGGCTGGCTAGAATCTGATTAGCAAAGGCTTCAGTTCTCCACCCAATATGGTCAACAGCAAAACCACCGCTTTCTGGTTCTGTTCCGTCAATGATGATCTGGAGCGAAAAACCACGCATAGCTAATAAATCTTCGCTGAATCCCGGATCGATGATCACGGCAGCTTTAATCTTGCCACGTGTAAGCAGTTCTTCAATTTCATCGATTGACCCAGCATTGATGTATAAATCGAGGTCGTCCCCTGCAGTGATATGTTGGATATAAGATCTGGATGTAGCGCTTTGATCATAATCGAGCAGTGCAATCGGAACGTGTTGAATGTCAGCTGACAGGGCATAAGTCATTATTAATAACACAATCGTTGGAGTAATCAGCACCAGTATAAAAGTCCCCCGGTCGCGAAGAATATGCTGAATTTCTTTTCTAATGACTGCCCAGATATGACGGAAAGACATGATCAATTCACCTGGTCCAATTTACTTATTAGCGAAATAAAGGCTTCTTCCATCCGGGGAGAGGCGCTCCGGATCTCTATGATAGTTAGTTGGTTTTGTTTTAAGATCTTGGTCAGTTCTCCTTCTCTTTTGCTGCTGGAATCCACCAGGACATGGAGTGCTTCCCCGTAGCTCTGTACTTCGAGAATTCCTGGTAAGGGGAGTAATAGTTCCCGTGCTTTCTGCCAATCATCAGTAACGATTTTGATGATTTCTCCCTCAATACGATCCCGAATCCCGGCGGGCGTATCGCAAATCACCAGGTTCCCTTGATAGATTAATCCCACCTTAGAACAGCGGTCAGCTTCATCCATGTAAGGAGTGCTGACAACGATGGTTGTGCCATCCAGATGGAGATCATTCAGGATATTCCAGAATTCACGCCTTGAAACTGGATCCACGCCTGTTGTGGGTTCGTCTAATAACAATATAGGAGGACGATGAAGAAGTGTGCAGGCCAGGGCTAATTTTTTCTTCATTCCACCTGATAAATGGGCTGCCCGTCGATTTTTGAATGATGTTAAACCGGCAAATTCCAATAAGGCTGGAATACGCTCAGCTTGGTCAGATCGATCGACATCATATAATTCCGCAAAAAAACGCAGATTTTCGAGCACAGATAATTTTTCATAAAGGCTGAACTCCTGTGCCATGTACCCAAGTTTAGGTTTGATGTGTTCAGATTCTTTTTGGATATCAAACCCCGAGACAGTTCCCTTGCCTTCGCTAATAACCAGCAGCCCGGCCAGGGTACGGAGCAGGGTGGTTTTCCCAGCTCCATCTGGACCTACCAACCCGAATAATTCTCCTTGTTGAATGGACAAGGTAATCTGATTCAAGGCTGTTTTATCCTTGAAAACCCTGGTTAGTTCATTGACCTCAATCATGTGTAGATCTGTCATAATTTAGTTTTAATATGTAATGTAATACTCCCTGTTGAGTGTTCAATCCTATATACTTTGCAGAGAGAGATTTGGCCCAAGTAAAGCCATTTTTAATTTGAATCTATTATAAAGAACTACTAGAAAAGCTGAGATTGTATTGGGGGTTCCGGTCAAGGTTCTGGTTGTGCCAAGTTCACT
>JAZFRV010000005.1:0-3813 GCA_036445875.1 Anaerolineales bacterium | reverse complement strand
GTACTAAGATCATTATCACGGAACCAGACATTTATCCCATATCCTATCACTCCGCATGCCAGGCAGGAAAAACACAAAACTATAACCGCCAAAATAATTAGAATAATAAGTAATGGTTTTTTATTCACCGGTAATTCTCCTGTTTTTTTTAGATGAAACAAATATATTAAATGCAGCTGTAATTAATCCAAACAAGATCCAGGGATTTGGAATTGCGAAAGAATCAAACGAGAAGGTGTCACCTAAAAAGGCTGCAACACCCAATAAGGAAGCAATTCCCAAAAATCTTTCTTCTTTGTCTTTCGAGATCCACAAATATATTGCTGCTGCTGTCAGAATTAGTAAAAATGTGATAAAAATCGCTCCACCAACCATGCCAGTTTCGGCAAAGATTCTAATCAAAAAATGCTTCACAGAAATTACGCGTGTTCTGCCTGGACTCGCGACAATATGTCGGAGCAATTGGGGGGTTTTCGTTAGTTTTTGATAAGGAATATATTTAGAAAAATATAGAGTAAAATTTCCCAGTCCGACACCAAAAATCGGATAGCTTAAAAAGATTCGCCAAGCTGTCTCCCAATAAGTCATCCGAGATCCAAATCCGATATAGGTAAAATAGTTTCGCAGATCAAAGTTCTCGGTGACATTGAAATATTCCCACATCCGGGAGATATAAACATTTTGGGTTCCCAGGAAATAAAATAGAATTAGGAAAATTCCAAAACCAAGGAAAATTAGAACCAGTCGAGATTTAGATGGGATTTGTCCCAGATTTGATTTTCTTTGATCCGATTTTTTATTTTCTTTTGTGCTGGGCCGAGGTCCAAAGATCTTCAGAAGGAAACCCAAGCCAATCACTCCTACTCCAAGTACTAAACCCGTTCTGGAAAGTGTAAATGCAAGAATAGCGACTGTCCACAAAAACAAGATTTTTTCAATCGTGATCCACTTCCAACGCCATTTGAACACTGTGTAATTTTCAAGACTGGCTCCCAAAACCCACGGGAGCCAGATCACTATCAACTGGTCAGCAAAGGAACTCGGTTCATAGGTCATCCCAGAAATCCTGGTTGGATTCAATTTTTGGATTGTGACTAATCGCTGAAGCTTTGCCATCACATCATACCAACCAGGAATTATATTTGTGACATATAGCGCTTGAAAAGATCCCCAAACCAAAACCATCCCTAACCCAGCATAGAGCCATTTTAGAGAGAACCGAATATCCTTAATGGTTTGTGGAAATAAGCTGATTGTAAAATATATGGCCAAACCTAACGCCAAAGTGATAAGTGTTCTGATTTCACGTGGCAGTAAAGACACTTCCTTCCAGGGAGATTGAACATTGCGCATTACCGGTATGATAGAAACAATCACGCCCCAAATCAAAAATAATGTAATTATTACTACTGGACGAGGAATGGGTTTTGAAATCAGCCTCGGGAGAGTCATCAAAACCACTAATCCAAAAAGCGGATATACAAGCAGCGGCCTGACATAAGCGCTGTTTCCCCCAAAACTGGCAGGGAAAAAAGGAAAGTTCGTAACAGGCAGTGCGAGGAACAATCCTGCCATCAAGATTTGTGTGAAGGTTTTAAGGGATTTTTGCATCAATCATTTTCTCGCTGTCGTTCAGAATACATCACCCAGATGATGATATAAATCAAGAGCCCAATTATACTGCCCAAGAATGCTATCTGGGTGTCCGGATAGAATTTAATGATTTCGGGTTGGGATCCCTCTTCTTTAATAAACAAACTGGCTGAAAGTCCCTCAGCTTCCCTTATTTCCCGTATGTAATCTTCAGTAAGTGATTCATGGTCACTAACAAGTGCTTCCAACACTGCCAGGTGGCTCTCATAGTCACTCTCAACAACAGTTAGAACTTGATCCATCCAATAAATGTACTCCAGATTCGGTTGATCTCTCTCTGGGATATCATTCAAAACCTGCTCCCACATGGGATCTTCCTCAGAGGCTCCAGCAATTGATAACCAGATCTCCTCCCTCGAAGAGTCATTCATTCTTTGTTGGGGGTCTGCGTTTTTGAGTTCTTCCTGAACAGCTGTAATCTCTTCGATTAGGAGCTCGAACACTGTAATCCGGGTTTCGAGTTTTTTTATTGCTGTGTTTGAAGCCCGCATCCTACCTTCAAATTCCAGCACATCTTCACTTTCCTGGACCAAACGGGATATATCCTGCAAAAGGACTTCGCGCCAAACTTGAACAGCCTGGAGAGCATTGGCAGTATCTGGGGCCTGGAATTGAAGCCGCCATGTTCCAACATCGTACCAATTCAAGTCCTGCATTTCTTGAAACTCTGACGCAGAGATATTTTCCCAATAAGGATCAAGTTCTTGTAATTTTTTTATAGTCAGATTGGCTATACGTTCAGATTTGGCAATTGAATTAACCTGGGAAAGCTGCCAATTTTTATAATCATCTACGTTAAAAGGTTCCGCTATAGTATAGGTTGCTGCAGAGGAAACATCATAAACTCTGGTGATATCGATTCCGATATACAGATCGGCAGTGGCACTTTGGAGAGGTGGAAAAAGATGAACAGCACCCCATGTAATCAAACCTGAGCCCAAAAATACTGCGATAAGAATCGGCCATGATTTTATGAACTGGACAATTTTCTTTTGAAGTTTCCATTCATTCATCAACTCTAACTCCCTCAATAATCTTTGGGATCTTTATACTTGAAATTTTTAGACCATCGCCAGATAGGACCAACCATTTTTCTTATCCAGTACTTTACAACCAACGGGGAAAACCAACTTCCTCCATCGCGGTGATGAATCTGCAGCATTTCCGACCAGCATTGTTCATCAGCGGTGATTGTTTTAGACTGATCATGAATTCGAAAATCTGCCCAGACATGACCCCTATAATAACGGATCGGTGATATTTTTGCCAATCTAATCCATAAATCATAATCCATAGCAAAAAACATCTCAGGATCAAGGGGGCCTACTTCTTTCCACAAATCTGCCCGCCAGAATGCTGCCGGTTGGGGGATATGTACAAAACCTCGTCTTAGTTTATGGTAATTTGTTTCCCGGGCATTAAATCGTCCTACGGTATAACCATTATGATTAATAAAATTTAAATCTCCGTAGACCAAGCCAACTTCAGGGTTTTTAATGAAGTATTGGACAGCTTCGGAGATTGCCTGCGAATGATATCTATCGTCTGAGTTCAACCAGGCATATATCTCTCCAGTAGCGTGGTGAAATCCTTTATTGATTGCATCTGTCTGTCCCTGATCTTTTTCTGAGACCCACCAGGCGATTCGGTCTTGAAATTTATTAATAATTTCAACGCTTCCATCGGTTGAGCCTCCGTCCACAATGATATATTCAATCCGGGGATAAGTCTGGTTCAGGACTGATTTAATCGTCTCAGCCAGGAACTCAGCCTGGTTATATGAAGGTGTCACGATGGAAACTAAGGGTTTATTCACCAAGATTTCCACTCTCCCAATTCATAGAACTCTTTTACAACATCCCGGGTACCGTTGACAATTCTTTCAACTTCAAAATCAGTAAGACGTCTTTTCCAGTTTCTCAAATTTGCCAGGCTGTTCAACCGTACAGCGTGTTCATCATACTCAGCGACTTCATTTGGATTGCTGGTTTGAGTTGATATGATGATTTTTTCCTCAATCTGATGTGAAAAAGTTATCCCTAAATGCTGGTAAATTGCCTCAAATATCGGAAGGGGCCTTTGAGATAAATCCTCATGCCGAATAAGTTGAAAATCAAAACCCTGGTTTTTATATTGATGGACAAGTGTATAGATCATCCT
>JAZFRV010000004.1:0-18036 GCA_036445875.1 Anaerolineales bacterium | reverse complement strand
AGTGGCGGAACCAGTGATTTTGGACCGGAGATGATCCATTATGCTGCCCAGGGTAAACCCTATGATTGTTTTGTCCGCGAAGATGTTCGGATTCCTTTTATGGTCATGCCTGATGCGGTGCGTTCTTTGGAGTTGTTAGCCGAAGCGCCAATGGAAAATCTTCATACCCGGATCTATAATGTGACCAGCTTCAGCTTTTCTGCTCAGGATTTCAAAGATCTGGCCCAGAATAGTTTTCCAGGAGCTGAAATCTATTTTAAACCTGATCCCAAACGGCAGGCAATTGTTGACAGTTGGCCAGCAGATATAGACGACAGCGCTGCCAGGAATGATTGGAACTGGCATCCTGAATATGGTATCCAGGATGCCTGCCAGGAATATCTCCTAAAAAATATCTCAAACCTCTATAACCTCTGATGGATCAATCACTTGAAGATCAAACGATCCGTAAACCTGCCTGGATTACGGATCATTGTTTTAATGTATAGTGTAGTATGATGGTAAATATTTCATTTCAGGCAATAATGCCTTTTAGTGGTGCCTAAATCTGACATGGACAATAAAATTCTGTCTCCAACTCCAGGACCGATCGCACTTTTTGGATCCGGTGAAACAGCGCCCAGCGGACAAAAAATATTCGATTTCTTGTTTAAGAGAATCCCCTCTTCTCCTACAGTGAGCATTATTGAAACCCCGGCTGGATTTGAATTAAATTCAGAAAAAGTTGCTGGGAATGTAGCCGATTTTCTTCATGATCACCTGCAAAACTATAAACCACAACCCAGGCTGATTCCAGCCCGCAAAAAAGGATCTGAGTTCAGCCCAGATGATCCTGAGATTGCAATCCCCATCCTGGAATCAGATCTGATTTTCATGGGACCCGGCAGCCCAACCTATGCTATCCGGCAGCTGGAAAAGACCCTTACCTGGGAATACATACTCACCCGTCACAGAATGGGAGCGGCTTTAGCTCTCTCAAGCGCTACTACTATCGCGATCAGTTCCTCTGCTCTTCCTGTATATGAAATCTACAAAGTTGGGCAGGACATTCATTGGGTTCCGGGTCTCGATTTCTTTTCTCCCTTCCAGCTCAACCTGGTTTTTATACCTCATTGGAATAACAATGAAGGTGGTGCCGACCTGGACACCAGCCGGTGTTTCATGGGTCGATCCCGTTTTGACGCCTTGCTGAACTTGCTGCCTTCAGATCAGGTAGTAATTGGAATCGATGAGCATACCGGGTTTATCATCGATTTTGAGAATGCCTGTACTCATGTAGTTGGTTCAGGGAACGTTACTATTCTTAGCCAGGGCTCAAAACGAGTTATCCAATCAGATTGTGCAGTTAGATTATCAGATCTGGGGGATTATCAGCTACCGGATCCTCAGAGAGGTCTCTCGTTTGATAGCTGGGAAACAGCTCTCGATGTCCAGCAAAAGAATAAAGATAGCATGATCCCTCCCAGAGAGATTCATGAACTAGCCAAAAAGCGGGAAATTGCCCGGAACGAGAATGACTGGCAGAGTGCAGATGATCTCCGTTTAGAAATAGAAAAGAAAGGCTGGACGATCCAGGATTCGATGGATGGATATATCTTGGCCAAAGATTAACCCAAGAACTAATTACTAGGAATAAAAAAATTATAATGGATAAGATAGAAAAGAAGCCAAACGCAGCAAAGGAGAAACAACCCATGGGCACAAAACCAAAACTTGGCTATATCGGTCTAGGTTTGATGGGAAAACCTATGGTCCAGAATCTTCTTAAGGCAGGCTACTCGGTGGTTGTGCATAATCGCAGCCGGGAGGTCGTAAACTCTCTAGTGAAAGAAGGTGCTGAGGAGGCGTTCTCTCCCCGGGAAGCTGCCGCTCAAGTAGATATAATATTTACCAATTTACCAGACTCTCCTGATGTAGAATTGGTCGCACTGGGAAAGAATGGCATACTTGAAGGCGTAAAAGAAGGGTTAATATATGTTGATCATTCCACGATCAAACCTTCCCTGGCTAGAAAGATCGCTGAACAATTTGAATCCAAGGGCGCTTTTGTTCTTGATGCACCAGTAAGCGGGGGTGATATTGGAGCACAGAAAGGAACCTTGGCGATTATGGTCGGAGGACCGGAAAAAGCGCTGGAAAAGGTGCTGGAAATTTTTAGGGTTGTAGGAAAATCCATCACTCATGTTGGAGATGCCGGATCAGGGCAAATCGCAAAAGCCGCTAACCAAATTATGGTAGCTGCTCAAATGGTAGCGATGGGAGAACTGCTCATCCTGGCAAAAAAATCAGGCGCGGATCCTGCAAAAGTTGTTCAAGCCATCCAGGGCGGAGCTGCTCAGTGCTGGGCTTTGGATGTAAAACCTGATCGCTTATTTTCAGGAAATCGACAACCCGGTTTTAAAGCCTATATGCAGGAAAAGGATCTTAATATTGTCATGGATACTGCCCGGGAATACGGCGCTCCCCTACCTGCTGCCGGGATTCATACTCAATTGTATTCAGCTATGCTCCAAATGGGCATGAGAGACCTGGATAATTCGGCAGTGATTGGAGTCCTAGAAAACCTGGCTTCTACCACCTTGTTAGATTAACCTTCAATGACCAAATAATTAAACTGAAACCCGCCGAAGCCTTGACCCGGGATTGGGATCCCAAAGCTTTTTTGATCATTGGTCAGGCTCATGAGGTACGGGGAGAGGGATTTTTACCAATGGGGGAAGAACAATAAATCATGTAAAATTCGTGCAACTTTATTTTCAAGTCCTCGTATATTGGTACAGGGCAAACCGCAAGGAGAAGTTTTGTGTGTGACACTGAGCAACAATGGATTGCAGAAGCAAAAGCCGGCGACAAAGATGCGTTTGCAAAATTAGTAGAAAAATATCAGAAACCGGTCTTCAGCGTTTGTTATAGGATGTTGGGTACACCAACCGCAGCAGAAGATGCTGCCCAGGAAGCCTTTATCCGAGCATATCAAGCTATCGATCGTTACGATACCTCACGGTCCTTTGCTACCTGGGTATTATCAATAGCCTCTAATTACAGCATTGATCAACTGAGGAAAAAGAAAGTAACCATTTTATCAATGGACAACGAAAAACATGCCTGGCTTGCACCACCCGATCCAGGCCCCAGTCCAGAAAAAGCCGCCCTGGAGAAAGAAAAATTGGGACAAATTCAATCTCTCCTGACAAGTCTAAACGAAGTAGACAGGGCTGCTGTGATTCTTCAATATTGGCATGATTATTCATATGAAGAAATCGCAGAAACCTTGGACTTAAGCAGTAGTGCGGTAAAAAGCCGCTTATTCCGCGCCAGACAATTAATGGCTGAGAAGTGGCAAGGAATGCAGTTGCCTTCAGCGCCACCAATAAACTCAACTGCCAAAAGGATTGCTCATGAAACATCAACAATATGAAACCTGGATTCTAATGGGTAAGGAACTCAATCAAGGACAACAACGGGAACTTCAAAGTCATCTGAAGGGGTGCTCCGCCTGCTTATCCTTGTACAAGGCAGTCCATCAGATAAGTCATCTTTTTAATACCAGCCCTGTTCTTGAACCCAGTCCTGGATTCAGTACACGCTGGGTAACCAAAATTGAAAAGGCTGAAAACCGGAAAAACCAGTTAATCCTGGGAGTTACTCTATCTGTAATTTCACTTGCAACATTACTACTGTTATCTACTGTTGGATTACAAATCCGGTCAGCCCTGGCTTATTTCCCGCAAATGATGCTCGAAATGGTTACTTTGGTAGCCAATTGGATAGTTTTCTTGAATCAGTTATGGGATATCGTTACACCCCTGGTTAGGGTTAGTATGAAATTGATTTCACCCGTATGGCTGTACACCATAGCTGTCAGCTTATCCGGGATTACAGGTGCCTGGATGATTTCCTTATTCAGATCCAGGACACTCCAGAAGGAGCTTAGCGCATGAAAACCATTACTCGATTTATCTTCCTACTACTGCTCATCACTGCGGTGCTTATACCCACAACAGCTTCTGCATCCGGATTCTCGGACGATAAGGTTGTTTTTGGGGGAAACTTCACACTAGGATCAAATGAAGTATTAGATGGTGACCTTATTGTTCTGGGTGGCAATATTATCCTAGAAGCGGGGTCGACAGTTAATGGAGATACCGTTGTCCTGGGTGGTAATGTTACTTCAAACGGTACCATCAATGGCAACCTGATTGCCATGGGTGGAATCGTCGAACTGCTGGATCAAGCCCGTGTTAACGGAGATCTCACAGTCCTGGGTGGAACTTTTGACCAAGCTGCAAACGCCGCTATCAGTGGCAATATCATCACTGAAGAAAATGTTCCCTTTGAATTTACTTGGCCAGATAGGATTGGTTTATTTAATGGGAATTTTCCCGCAATGCAATTTCAACAGCTGCCATTTATATCTGCCTCCTGGTTCTTTTTCCGGATGCTGATCTGGACCGGATTGGCCATTCTGATCTCCCTTTTTATCCAGGATCAGGCAGCAGTTATTAATCGGGCTGCATTTGGTCAACCCTTGATGTCAATCGTGGCTGGATTGGGCGTAATATTTGTCGCCCCTCTGGTTCTGATCGCCTTAATTATTACCATCCTTCTCAGTCCAGTCAGTTTATTAGGGATATTTGCCCTGATTGCTGCCTGGGTCGTCGGGCTGGTTGCATTAAGTATCGAAATCGGCAGGAAATTGGCAGCAGCTATGAATCAATCCTGGCCAATCCCGCTGATGGCAGGACTTGGCATGTTTATCCTCTCCTTCTTCTTTAATGGATTCAGCCAGGTTGTACCCTGTGTCGGCTGGCTGCCAAGATTTGTCTTAGGTCTATGGGTAATGGGTGCTGTAACATTGACCAGATTTGGAACCCGGGAATACCCGGATACTGACTCAAAGGAACATGTTGAACCTGTCCCTGCCCAGCTACCGCCAGCTTTTGCTCCTGAAGAAAAATCAGAACCAGTTGTGGTCAAGGTGACCAAAGCAGCCAGAGAACTTGCCGAATCAGAAAACCTTGACCTAGGCAAAATTAAAGGCACGGGGACTGATGGGAAAATAACGATTACTGATGTAAGAAAGGTTTTGAACGCTTAAGAGAGAAGAGAGGGAAAAATTAATATTCACTGAATATTCCATCGATATAAATAAAGCTCCGATCTACAGATCGGAGCTTTATTTATATCTTCTCATATTGAATTTACGAATGCTTCTTTAGCTGGATTTTCTGCGCTTGAACCAGGCAGCAGCACTGAATCCTATCACTCCCAACCCGAATAATATTTCTAGAATACGTAAGGTTGGCAACCGGGGAGAAGAATCCGGATCAGGAATTTCTTCTTTTGATAAATAATCAATCACGACAGGAGCTGGTTCCGGGGTTTGGGTTGGTAAAGCCTGCTGTGTATTTTGAAGATCCCCCTCCCCAACTTGAGCCCGATTTGCTCCTGTTGTACCATCCGCATCCAGGGTTTTTTCTTCTTGTTCGTCTCCTGCTATACCTTCTGCCAGGGATTCTTCTGCTGCTTCAACGGCGACAGCCAGGGCTTCCTCAGCCGGTGTATCCTCAGCAGCGAATACCTCTTCGTGTTCAGTAACTTCCAGATCTTCGCCAGCCACCGCCTCAGGCTCTGCAGCCGCATCCATCAGCGCCGGTTCCTCCACGGCATCAGCAGCAGATTCGGGCATTGACTCTAGTTGAACCTCAAATGATTTTTGAGATGGCACCGCGGACATGGCTCCAGTAAAAAATATGCCTCCAAAATCCAGTATCAAAACTCCGATTAATAAAAACGACATTAATGCAGCAGCCAGTCGGTATCCCCTATTGATAGTTCTTTTCTCCTTCCAACCCACCATCTCCGGAGTTAGTGTGAATCTCCTTGGCGCCGGAATCTGGGGGGCGGATTTCAAAATTTGTTTCGTAGCATTCAGCTCTTCCAAGGCAGCTTGAAGTTGAGAATCGGATTTTAACCTCTTCTGCAATTGCTCCAATTCCTTTCCGCTCAGCTCATCATCCAAGTAGGCAGAGAGCTGAATCCAATCCTTGTCGGTGATTCGCATTGATTTCATACCTCACCTACTTGACGGAATTCAACTGGCAAAAGTTCCCTGAAATTTTGTAAACAATCCTTTAGATTTCTCCTTGCTCTTGCCAGGCGACTTTTTACAGTACCCAAGGGGCGGTCAATCACTTTAGCTGCTGAAGCATAATCCATACCTTGCAGGTCAACCAATACGACGATGGTTCGGAATTCAAATTCCAATCGATCCAAACAGGTTTGAATTGCATCAGATAATTCGCTCCGAAGGACATAATCCTCGGGTTTTTCTTCATTTCCTTCTAACCAGGAAACTGAATCCAATTCATTTCCGTTTTTATCTTCGGGAAAAAGAGGAGCTATGGGCTGCCTTTTACGCCTGCGGAACTCATCGTAGCAAGCATTGCTGACAATCCTGAGCAACCAGCTCTTGAATGAACCACCCCGATAAGTATGTAGTTTTTTATAAGCTGAAATGAATGCCTCTTGCGCGGCATCTTCGGCAGAGGCCCCTTCCCCCATCATACGATATGCCTGGTTATAGACCAGATTCTGATATTCAAGAACAATCTGATTAAAAGAATTCAAATCACCTTTCAGTGATTTTCTAATTTGCTCCTTTAGATCCATAGCACAAATCTTCCCGATTCAATATCAGGAACTAATTGAATTCACTCCACGATTTTCAGCTCCCCCACTGTGGAGTTTGAAGTTTAAGCCTGCAGTTGTTCGAGCAGTTTTTTATAATCTTCAATATTTGATGGTGAGAGAGTAATGATTTCCTGGATTACCTGGACTGCTTCTTGTTTTCTACCTTGTTCAAGCAGCAGATCCCCAAGTCCATCCAATTCAGTGATCGCTTGATCCATTTGATCAAAGTGTTTATAGTGAGCTACCAACTGCCTGATAATATAATCTTCTCCAGGCTTCTCTTCTTTGAGAGTTTCCAGGTATTCTCTAATGGAGTCCACCTGGGATTCTGGATCAAATTGTTTAGTAAAACGATCAATCTCTTCTTCAGCTTGAGCATTATTCCCCAGTCGAAAATTCAAATCAACAATTGTTATGTTAATTTTTTGATCATTTGGAGACAGCTCACTGATTTCCTGATAGGTTTGAAGGGCTGACTCCCAATCCAATCGCTGGATATCAATATCTGCCAGACGGTGAAGAAGTTTTATCCTCCCCGTTGCATCGCCAGATATGGTTTTTGCCAATACCAGGGCTTTGGCATAGGCTGAGCGGGCACTGTCAAGTTCTGCTAAGGGGTAAAACACATCCGCAATATTAATATATTCTTTTATTGCCTCCTCTTTTTTACCGTACTGTTCCAATAAATCGATATATCGCTGGCGGATCTCAATATTCATTGGTTGCAGCTCGATCACTTTAACAAGCATCGTTAATGCCCGTTCAGTTTTTCCCTGGACAGTATATACATCCGCGACAGCCAGATATTTAGTCACAGCTCCAGAGAGTTTTTTCTGTTCCATTAATATATCCCCTATCGTGATATGTAATGGGAGATAAGTAGGTGCATTTTTAAGAGCAAAAAATGCCTTTTCCATGGCTGCACCGTAATATCCATCTGCCGCAAGATTCTGGATGTCTTTATGAATGCCCATTATTAATATCCGACGGTCATCCATTAAACCATCCATCTGGGGAAGCAGGACTCCATCTTTGCCTGTGCCTTTCCCTCTCATTTTAGTCAAAATATCCCGCCAATCAGATCTAAGAAGCAATTTTTCAACATGTTTACACATCTTAATATATGCTTCATCACCTTCCTGAGATTCCAGGTCATCTAACATCACTTCATAGAGCTGGACCAGGTCATCAACATTTTCCTTTTCAACCAGAGATGTATCGGCAATTCGCAGGGCTTCAAGATATTCTTTGCTGGCTTCCATCCAATTTTCTATACTGCTGTAGTAACTTGCTAAAAGCAGCCTGGAAGCCAAGGTAAAATCAGCATTGGACACTGATTTAATAAGAGAGCGTGATGCACTCTCCATCCGACCTGTATTTATATATAGATATCCCAGTAGGAAATAAGCAGCTGGATTATCATAACCGTCATCAATAGCCGATTTGATGTTGTCTGCGGCTTCCTGTTCATTACCAACCGAAAAAAGTTCTATTGCCTGGCTGACATGAAGCTTCGACATACTATCATCAGTGAGATCCGTTTCCCCATCAATATTCCAGCTTAAGGCAGAATCTAAATCCCTTCCTTGGTCATCCTTTTTCTCTTTTTCAAATGTAGTTTCTTCAAAAAGGGCACCAGCCAGGATAATCATTGCGCGATCGACTGCTTCAATGATAGGATTCTGATACTCCTCCTGTTGTACAGGGGAAGGAGCCTCAAGTTGAGGGCTTTCAAGAACAATCTCTTCATCTTGTTCTCTAATGATCGGCTCTGGCATAGGAAGCTGCCGGCCTTGATGAAGAATTTCCTTCGCCCGAAGAGCGATAATATTCTCAGGTGAGAATTGCAGCGCTCGTTCGACTGATTCTGATGCTTTCTCAACATTTCCTGTAGACTGCAGCAAACTGGCAGTATTAATATATTCGCTGACTGCCAATTTCTTCTTTCCGAGCCGCTGATAAACCATCGCCAGCCTGGCATGTGCCTTTACATTTTCTATATTCAGTTCAAGGACTCTCTTCCAGTTTTCGATCGCTTTCTGAATATCCTCATTCTTCAAATGGGATTCTGCGGCCAAATGAGCCGCCTTGACCATCTCGGCTGGCTGTCCAATAGCCTGATAAATCAGGTACATTTTTTCGTAGGGAGCCGGATCATCTGCATTGATACCAATTGCTTTGGTATACGATTCAAGGGCCGGTGAAAATTCATGCATTTCGAAATATGCTAATCCAATATTCGTGAGAGCCTTAAAGTTTTCAGAATCAAGTTCTAGAGCTTGCTGGTAATAGGTTACAGCATCTGCCCATTTTTGGTCCCAGGCAGCTGAGTTCCCTTGAGACAATAAATCTTGTAGCTCTTGATTTTGTTCAGTCATAAATTACTCTCTTCATCCATTTACTATTCAGTCAATCCCGATAAGTGTTCCCCAATTTTCACCATATTTTGCATCAGTAGTCAGGGGTATATCTAGTGAGTATACATTCTCCATAGCAGTCTGCACAAGATCAATAATCGGATCCCTTTCCTCTTCAGGGGCTTCAAGCACAATCTCATCGTGAACTTGAAGCAGCATTCTCCCGGAAAACCCGGATTTCTTTAATTTATCTGCCACTTCGATCATGGCTAACTTCATTATATCTGCTGCAGTACCTTGAATGGGTGCATTGATGGCTTCCCTTTCCTCCCGGCGGCGCAGATTGTAATTCGTGGTAGTTGACAATCTCGGGAAATAACGCCTTCTTCCCAGCAGGGTTTCAACGTATCCTTTTTCTCGGGCGCGTTCTTTGATTTTTTCCAGGTAGTCCGCAATTCCAGGAAACTGTTTAAAGTAGGTTTCTACAAAGGTTTCTGCTTCAGCCAAGGTTAGATCAGTTGACTGGGTCAGTCCATAAGCGCTCATGCCGTAAATCAATCCAAAATTAGTCGCTTTGGCATCTCGTCTTTGTTGTTCGGTGACTTCTTCCAGAGAAATGCCATGAATGGCTGCTGCAGTTGCTGTATGGATATCCTGCCCCTCCCGAAATGCTTCTAACATGGCTTGATCTCCCGCCATATGGGCAGCTACCCTAAGTTCGATCTGGGAGTAATCAATCGCTATCAATGACCAATCCTCGGTGGCTATAAAGGCATTCCGTACCCGGCGACCAAGTTCAGTCCTGATAGGTATATTCTGTAAATTTGGATCTGAGGAAGCAATTCTTCCCGTAACTGAACCTGTCTGATTGTAGGAAGTGTGAACCCTCTTGGTCTCAGGATTTACCTGGTCCGGCAGGGCATCCACATAAGTTGATTTCAGCTTTGAATATTCCCGGTACTGTGGCACCCAGGCAGGGACTTCATGATCATCCTTCAATATCTCAAGCACATCTGCAGCGGTTGAATAATATCCACTGGCAGTTTTGTTTCCCCGGTCAGGGGGAGAAAGTTCAAGGGTTGTGAAAAGAGCCTCTGAAAGTTGTTTTGGAGAGTTGAGATTAAACTCTTGTCCAACAGACTGGTGGATTTCGTTTTCCAGCCTTTGGATTTCCTCGTTTAGCTCGTGTGACATCTCTTGAAGAAACTCAATATCCAGCCCGATTCCTTCCATTTCCATAGAGGCCAGGACAGAGACCAGGGGCATTTCGATCTGATTAAACAAATCCAGACTCTCTACCCGGATTAAATCATCTTCAAGGATCGGTTTCAGGAGCAACACCATCACTGCGTCTTCGACCGCATATCTGGCTGCATTCTCAATTGTGACTTCAGCCATTGTGATCTGGGATTTACCTTTCCCGATCAGAGATTCAATTTCATTCATGGATTGGTTTAAACGAACCCAGGATAATTTTTTTAATCCCAGATTTCGTGAGGAGGAGTTGATCACCCATTCTGCAATCATGCTGTCAAAACTGAGTGGATGAACTTTTAGTCCGGATCGGGCTAAAAGGATATAGTCATATTTAATGTTATGACCCATTTTTTGGATCGACGGGTCAGTCATTGGACCCTCAAGTGCAGCCAGAACTTGCTTTAAGGAAAGTTGTTTGCCTTCCTTGTGTCCTACAGGAATGTAATATCCTTTGTCTCCAGACACTGCCAGGGAAATTCCTACCAGGTCTGCCTGCATTTGATCGGTTGAAGTCGTTTCAGTATCAAAAGCAATTTCAGAAGCTTCTCTTAAGGTTTTCTGAAGAACCTTCAGCTGTTTTTCCGTAGTGATGATATCAACGCCAATTCCCCCCTCAGTTTCCTTTTCTGTCAAAAAATCTGATCTATTCTCACCGTCAGCGCTTGATAAAAAGGAGATTTGCTGTCCGGGAACTATTTTCCCGTAAATTTTTTCGATAGTAGATAATCTGGTTAATAGTGATTCAAATTCTAAGACCCTGAATAATTCGCGAACTTCAAGTGGATCAAAGTGGTCTGGTCGGGCCTGCTCCAGGTCAATTTCAATACCCAGGTCACTCACAATAGTTGCTAACTTTTGACTTAAGTAAGCGTTATCCTTTCCCTCTACCATTTTGGTTTGAAAACGACCAGGCACTGCCTCAATATTCTCGTAAATCCGATCCAGGGTTTGGTACTCTTCCAGTAATTTAATGGCTGTTTTTTTTCCCACGCCATAAACGCCAGGGATATTATCGGACCTGTCTCCAATTATTGCCTTAAAATCCACTACTTGTTCCGGCCAGACACCCATTGATTCTTTGACATCATCCCGGAAATAATCCCTGGCTTCACTGAGAGTTTTACCCGGCAAGTTGACTGTTATACGGTCATTCACAAGCTGTAGCAAATCTTTGTCACCGGTGATAATCTTTACCGCCAATCCCTTATCAACTGCCCAATTGGCCAGGCTGCCCAGAACATCGTCCGCTTCGTATCCCTCTAACTCCGCCCGGGGAATATTAAATGTGTCCACCAAGGTTCTGATACGTTCAATTTGAACCCGGAGATCATCAGGCATTTTTTCTCGGGTAGCTTTGTAATCAGGGAACAATTCATCCCGGAATGTTTTCCCGGTATCAAATACAACCGCAAGATAATCTGGTCGTTCCTGTTCCAGCAACCGCAGCAACACACTGGTGAAACCATAGATTCCCGCAGTTGGTTCTCCTTTACTAGTTAACCAGCGCGCAGAATTTGTACCTCCGCTGGTCAGCGCAAAGTAGGTTCTGTACGCCAGGGCATGTCCATCAATTAAGTAAAGGGTAGAAGGCATATTTTTTCCTGATATCGGACCTACATAGGAGAGCCCGGATCAACAAAGATTATTATATCTTTAACGCAGGAGATACTATGATCCCATAGAACAGATTCATAATATCCTTCCAAATTACATCTATCCCTGATAAAAGCGATAAGAATAAAATCGGCTCCGGAAAATTATTGTGCTTGGATTCCTGTAATGCTGTAAGTTTAACATGGTTAAATCAGGCTTACAAGGTGAGGGGTTTTTCCTTTCAGTCAATCCCGGAGTCTGGAAAAAAATAAACAAGGAGATCTGATCTACCGGACCCCTTTGATATAATTGGATTGAAAGCGATTTTGGCAGCGAAAGCAATCAGGACTATATATGGCTAAATATATTGCAGCACTGGACCAGGGAACAACCAGCACTCGCTGTATTGTCTTTAATCATTCTGGTGAGATATTATCCAGCGATCAAAGGGAACACGAACAGATCTTTTCCCAGCCGGGCTGGATTGAGCACGATCCGCTTGAAATCTGGCAAAATGCTCTCGGTGTAATTGAGGGTGCAGTGTTAAAAGCAGGTTTAGATGTTTCTGATCTAGCTGCACTTGGCATCACCAATCAGCGAGAAACGACGGTTATCTGGTCAAAATCAAGTGGAGAGCCGGTCTATAATGCAATCGTTTGGCAGGATACAAGAACGAATGCTATCTGCCGAGATTTAGCCCAGGATGGTGGGCAGAATCGATTTCGAGCTATAACCGGTTTACCGCTGGCAACCTATTTTTCTGGTCCAAAAATAAAATGGATTCTCGACAATATCCCAGAGGCACAGCCCCTGGCAGACCAGGGAGACTTACTCTTTGGAACTATTGACAGTTGGATTTTCTGGAACATAACCGGTGGTATCAAAGGTGGCAAACATCTTACAGATGTAACCAACGCCTCCCGGACAATGTTGATGGATTTAATAACTCTGGATTGGGCTCCAGATATTCTGGAAGCCATGGGCATTCCCCTATCTATCCTACCTAAGATTTGCTCTTCCAGTGAAATCTATGGAACGGCAGTTAAACCCCTGGAGGGTTTAACAATCTCAGGGATCCTGGGAGACCAGCAGGCTGCTTTATTTGGTCAAGGATGCTTTAATCCCGGGGATGCAAAGAATACCTATGGTACCGGTTGCTTTTTGCTATTGAACAGCGGCGAAACACTAACCATCAGCAAACATGGTTTGTTGACTACCGTGGCTTATAAAATCGGTGATCAAATACCTGTCTATGCACTAGAGGGTTCGATTGCAATTGCTGGCGCTTTGATCCAATGGCTTCGGGATAATTTAGGATTGTTCGAAACCTCTTCCGATGTAGAAGAATTGGCTCGGCAGGTCGAAAATAATGGAGGAATTTATTTTGTTCCTGCTTTTTCAGGTTTATACGCCCCCTATTGGCAATCTGATGCCCGGGGAGTCATTGTGGGATTAACCAGGCACACCACCAAAGCCCATATCGCCCGAGCCGCCCTGGAAGCATCGGCTTTTCAAACCAAAGAAATTTTAGAAGCGATGGAAAAAGATACAGGGATCAATCTACAGAGTTTAAAAGTTGACGGAGGTATGGTTAAGAACGAATTATTAATGCAATTCCAGGCGGATGTGCTGAACGTTCCGGTAATTCGTCCTACAATTACTGAAACCACAGCTCTGGGTGCAGCCTACGCAGCCGGCCTAGCAGTTGGATTCTGGGAAGATCTGGAAAGTTTAAGGGAATACTGGCAGGAAGATCGTACCTGGCATCCAGAAATGGCTGAAAAAGAGCGGGCTGTAAAATATAAATTATGGAAGAAAGCAGTTACAAAATCTTTCAACTGGATTGAAGAGTAGGCAAATAATCGGAAAGGTAATCTATTGAGGAGGAACCGGATTCATTTATTAATTTAATAAGGATCCCGGAGTTTTGAAAAAACTCCGGGATCCTTATCTTAAGAACTATTTATCCCTGCTGTTCTAATAGTAATCCTGCCAGCTGCAGGAATTCTTCCCATTCTTCGGTGAAAAAGTGCACAGTCATGTTGTTTAATTCCAAGTGGAATGTGCTCTCTCCATCCGGTTCATCGGCCCTCCAAGCGAGATAACTTTCAGTTTCTGCGATTACTTCTGTATCAAAATCCTGTTCCTCATTTTCATTATTCATATCATTCTCCTTTGATTTCTTTTATATCCTTGCCAAGAATATCAGGGAATAGGAACCTGTCCAGGTTTTTCAGGACGATAAGCCGTTCCGCCGCAAGTCCAATTCCAATCAGCAATAACAATATTTTCTACACGCTCATTCTGGCCAACTTTTACTTCCTGCAGCGCCTGCCCGCAGGATGGGTTTTTTCCGGTGTATCCAGCCACTACATAGGGCTCTCCACCTACTCCTCGCGCATAAGCAACTACTTGATATGTTCCGGGAGAGACTGTCATCTGATAGTAGGGATGGCCCGTCAGAGATGTTTGAATATACCAGTAAGTACCGTTATCCAGGTTAAAGAAAGTAACAACGACTGGGGTACCGCCCTCCGTATTCATTGGGTCAGTAAGATAAGGAGGTGCGGTGCTCATCTCCACCATGCCAGAAATCACACCCGGGGTCTGATCTGCCAATTCAGGAGTGGATGTGGGAGCCAAGGTTGGCGGGGGTTGCGCATCCGGATCGCGCTCGATATGCGGTTGAATGAGCATAAACCAATTATTATCAGCGGAATCATTCTCCCGCATAACAAGCATCAATTCTACGGTCTGACCTGCAAGAGAACTTATATCCGCCGATATTTCAATCAATCCATCCCCTTCCTGATGCATCCAGGACCAATTAGTATCCACATAAGTACCATCTTTGTCAAAATATTCCAAGGCAAATTCTGCGTTGCAGGGAGAGTCTCCCTGACAGGCCAGAATAGTTCGAAATCTATCACCGGGATAGATCAACAAGGCAGGATAACGGCCAAAAAGCCCGGATCCATTGCCATCTCCTTGCCCGGGCAGCAAGGAAATCATTGGGGCTGAAATAGATATCATTCCCTCGGCAACACCATGGTCGGAATATTCGACATAGCCTTGTTCCATATCGTCCAGATGACCAGGACAGGGCAGATAAAAAGCATTATTTGACCAAACGGCACTGCAGGTCAGAGCAACAAAATCAAGAGCGATCATTCCTGGTTCTAAAGCTACAAAAGCCGCAGAAGTTGAAGTGGGAAGAACATTTGTCTGCATGGGAGCAGCTGATTTTGTAGGAAGAGGTGCTTCTGTTGTCTCAGGCATGTTTTGTAAAGGAAGATTACAAGATGACAATAGAAAAATACTCAAAATCAGTACTCCAAAACGAAAACATATTTTTTTCCTCAAAATTATCTCCATAATAATTTTTCTTCGTTCAGGGAGGTGGCAGCACGTACCAGGGACTGACGAATCCTCCCTGGTATCTGACTTCAAAATGCAGATGTGCTCCCGAAGAATTTCCTGTGTTCCCACCCAAACCGATGGTTTGCCCCTGAACTACACTGGATCCACAGTATGCCAGGGCTGCATTGAGGTGAGCATAAAGGGTCTGGTATCCTGTCCCATGATCAATAATTATCACATATCCATATCCGCCGGTTGCCCAACCAGAAAACACAACCACACCAGAATCAGATGCCAATACCGCTTCTCCCACTACTAATCCAATATCAATTGCCAGGTGTCCAGACCAGTAATCATTACCTGAGAGCGTATGGCCAAGTGTCGGCCAGATGAAATCACTGGATCCGTACAGGCCATCAAAGGGGCCAACACAAGCCCCTTCCCCATACACACCAGCGGATACACCTGCTACACCTCTAGCAATTGTGGGCAGAATCCACTGCTGGAATTCCCTTTTTCCTTCCGGAATCATCACTAGGTCACCGGGTTTAAACTCTGGGTTTACTAAATCCAGGCTATTTCCGATCCAATTCAGGATTAACCCAGATTCGGTATTAAAAGTGGTCGCCACTGACTCAACATCATCGCCGTCCTGCCACTCATAAATAAGTCCATCCAAGGGGGGAATGACAAGTACCATTCCAGGCTTTAAAGTATGGGGGTTATCCTGGAGCACATCGTAGTTTGACCAGAGGATTGTTTCTGGTTCCAGGTCATAATGGGCTGCAATTCCAAACACAGAATCGTTGGAGATTACCTCGTATGTGAGCGGATTGATATTCTTCCTTTTTGGAATTGTGGTGTTAACCAGAGCTGCTCGATGAATCGATGTTTGTTGTGTATCAAGGATAAAATCAGGGATCCTGATTTCACCAGGATCCTGAGACACATTTATTGCAGCAGGTATGGGTTGATTTTGATATCCCGCTTTGATCTGTGCCGGGGAATAACCTTTCCAGGCGAAATATGCTGCCCCGAAAATCAGGCTGATGGCAACAAACCACAAAAACCAGGAAAATACCAATTCACTATTTTTATTCACGGAATTTTCTCAGCGGGAAGATTTATTCATTCAGAGTTGCCAGGAACTCTTCATTATCGTTGGTTTCACTGATTCTCTTTAAGATCGTTTCCGTTGCTGCGGACTGGCCCAATCCTGCACCATGCGGTGGATCAGATACCATTTGGTCATACATCCTTCTCATCAACCAAACCCGGGGAGTGAGATCAGGTCCAAGCAATAACTCTTCTCTCCTGGTTGAGGAACGTGAAATATCTATCGCTGGGAATACCCTTCGTTCTTGCAAGGTGCGTGAGAGATGGAGCTCCATATTGCCTGTGCCCTTAAATTCTTCATATACCACGTCATCCATCCGGGAACCGGTATCAACCAGACAGGTGCCAATAATTGTTAACGATCCACCATCTTCGATATTTCTAGCAGCACCAAAAAATCTCTTGGGAGGGTAAAGAGCTGAGGGATCAATACCACCGGAAAGAGTTCGGCCGGAGGGTGTAACCACCAGGTTATAAGCCCGGGCCAGGCGGGTAATGGAATCAAGCATCACTACCACATCCAGACCAGATTCCACCAGGCGTTTTGAGCGTTCCAATACCATCTCTGCCACCCGGACGTGAGAAGAAACAGGTTCATCGAAGGTAGACGAAATCACTTCCGCATCCACAGTTCGATCCATATCTGTAACTTCTTCTGGTCGTTCACCGATCAAAGCCACAATTAGATGAATATCAGGATATTTGGATGAGATCGCATTGGTAATTTCCTTGAGAATGGTGGTTTTTCCGGCTTTGGGTGGAGATACAATTAATCCACGCTGTCCACGACCCACTGGAGTGATCAGGTTAATTAATCGGGTTGAAGTGATATGGGGTGTTGTTTCAAGATCAAACCGTTCATTGGGGAAAATCGGAATCAAAGAGTGAAATTCTGGTCTGCGTTTAGCCTGGGCCGGCTCCAATCCATTTACACTCTCAGCTTTTAGTAAACCGTAATGCCTTTCGGAATTACGGGGAGGGCGAACATGCCCAATGACCAGGTCCCCACTCCGTAAATCAAATCTCCTGATTTGCGATTGGGAGACATAGATGTCTTCCGGTCCGGATTGATAATTAGCGGACCTTAGAAATCCAATCCCTTCACTCATGATCTCCAGGATTCCCCCCCTGACTTCACGTCCTTTTAATTCTGCATCCGCCCGTTGAATTTCCAGGACCAGGGCTTCTTTTTTTAACCATTTGGCTCGATTAACGTCTAATTCTTCCGCCATTTGACGCAACTCGGCTAACGGTTTAACAAAAAGTTCTTTTGCTTCCATAATATTTCTCGTTTGGGATGACCTTATTTATTAGATAATACAACATAGTTCTAATTGGAGGATTCTCCAATAATGAACACCAACTTATATTCGCATAAGCGGGAAATGAGGATAAATCAAGTTCAATTTGACCTTTCGTGGGGTTAGAACGACTGCATTATAGCACTAACCACTTGAGGGTGCAAGCATTCTTCTGTTCTGTAAAGTTTTGATCAGATTAACCTGTCCCCACAAAATTATGAATATTCAATATTTAACCGGTTATATTAAAACTCAACATCTAACCGTAAGACATCATCAAACAAACCAGGACCTCTATTAATCAAGATGGTATAATTTCCCAGTCTTAAATTAATTGATCGTTCAGGAAAACCTCATGA
>JAZFRV010000003.1:0-2824 GCA_036445875.1 Anaerolineales bacterium | reverse complement strand
ATAGGATCGCCAAACATATCTACAAATCTAAAGATGCCAACAACTTCCCAGGATTCTTCCAGGTTCCCGGGAAATTTAACGATCAATCTATCTCCGATTTCCAGGTTAGGGTAGATGTTATAGATAGAGTCGGAAATTACCAGGGTATTTTGTTCATAAGCACCAAACCAACGCCCAGCCAATAAGTCCAGTTCCAGCAATTGTGTATCTTGAGGGGGAGCTGAGATCGAGAGTCCAGTTACCAAATCATCATTTTTGTCCCAAATTTCAGCACTAGCGCCTCCCCAACCTTCTATACCATCAATTTCAGGGATAGCATTTAATAAGGATCGTTCAATCAGGTTCACCTGGTAGGGGTGGTTGAAGTTAATAGTCACATCACCCATGAAATGCTGCATCAACTGGTTCATCATGTTGTTCATTGATGAACGCACGTTAAACACGGCGATAAACACTGCACCAGAGATAGTCAGAGTAAAGATTGTCAACATCAAGCGTCTTTTTTGCCTGAAGGTATTACGAAAGGACATTAAAATTGGGCGGGAAATCCACTGAACCCATCGACCAGAGCGGTTAAAGATATTTTTACCAGTGGATAAGAAGTTAGGGCGGTAATTGCTGATTGCCCTCCGAACATTTGTCTTAGCTCCTTGATTAACCGGGAAAAAACCTGCACCAAGAGGCACAAGAAAAGCTACCAGTAATTGGATAATGATTGAAACGGGCACAATTCGATAACCTTGCAAAACGGCCCCCAGCATAGAGGCGATATATCCCGCAAGAGCATTTCCTGCGATGGCTCCCATGGGCACAGCAACCAGTAGAGCGATTATGCTGTAAGCAACTATCAGCGTCAGATACATACCTAGTATTTGAAAACTTCGTCCACCGATTAATTTCATTACTCCAATTTGACGAAGCTGTTGGGTTAATAAGGAATTGAGCATGTTGATAATGAGTGAGCTGCTTAAGATTGTTACAAGCCCGCCCAGTGCGCCCAGGACGCCAATTACAGCCAGAAGAGTATCAGACATGGGATGTTCAGTAGACAGTGTTTCGTCGATCCGGTAAATTTCCAATTTATTGCGGTCAAATAAATCCTCAACTTGGTTCGCAATCTCAGAAATTAGCTCGGAATCGCCACCATTACCAACCACGGTGATAAACAAATGATTCGCATATTCGCCGATTCCTAAAGACCGCATTGTATCAAGAGTAATATAGCCGTTTGGAATTATTCCTGGATCAGGTTCCGCAGTTGTCTGATCTACTATCAGACCTGTAACTTTCAGGAAATGGCGAGCTCCATCCGGGAGATATATTTCAATTTCATCTCCGACTTCAAATCCGGTGAAGTTTAGTAAATCCTGACTTACAACCACTTCTTTTGTGCCTGGTTTTTTGACCCCGTCGATAATTTCAAGCTGATTAATCTGGGATTTTTCAAAATCGTCAACACCGATTAATTGCAGGCTTTGCCAATTTTTATTCTTTTCCTTTGCTCGCACTGTAATAATAAATCTACTTTCAACATTTCCAACACCAGGGGCGTCTTTGATAATACGAAGTAAATTTTCATCAAAGGGATCCGTCCAGATTTCTATATTAGCTGGATTGGTTGAAGCATAGCTAAGATTAATATCATCTTTTAGGATCATATACGCGGTTAGAATCATACCGATAGCAAAAACGCCTACAGCGATAGATGCTGCAACCAGTCCAGTACGGGTTTTATCAACCCATAGATCTGCGAACACTTTGCTCCAGCGCGGTTTAAGAGGATTTGGCCTGATTTCTTCCCTCATTGGCCAATCCTCCTCTTTAATTTATTTTCGGCCAGGCGATAGGTAGCAACTTCCTGAATAGCATTCCGGGTTGAAAGGGAATCATTGATCAGATTAGAAAAGATATCTTTTGGTAAAAGTGCTACTTCAGTCCCGCCTTCTGCAGCCCGGACACTGGCAATGGAATTTTTTCCCTGTGTAAGACCTATCTCTCCAAAAAATTGACCTGCACCCAATTTGGTTAATACCATTTCATTGGGCAAATCTGTATTTACTACAATCTCAACTTCACCTGATACGATCATGAAAAGAAATTCCACTGGCACAGATTCGCGGAGAATTGTAGTTCTGGGTGAATATTTTTGTTTTTTTGATCTGCGAGTAGCTTCCATCATTTGAGGATGTGATAAATAGGGGAGAGCTCTTGCTACCGTCTGGTCGATGATTTCTCCATCAGCGAGGATGATGGTTTGATCAGTCCTGATTGTTATCGAAGGATCGTGGGTAACAATCAGGATTGTTTTTCCCTGTTTTGCCAGATCTTCAAATAACTGGAGGATATTTTCAGCAGAGCGTGAATCTAGATTTCCTGTTGGTTCGTCTGCCAGGATCAGAGCTGGGTCGGTTGCTAATGCCCGTGAAATAGCAGCGCTTTGCTGTTGACCGCTGGAAACAGCAGCGGGGAGTTTATGAGCCTGCTCTTCAAGTCCAACCAATTTGAGCAATTCCATAGCGCGTTTAGGACGTTCAGAGAACGAATAAACATTGCAGTAATCCATTGGGAGCATTGTGTTTTCGAGTAATGACAGCGTGGGAAGTAATTGGAAGAATTGGAAAACTACTCCCAAATTCCTTCCTCGCCATAGAGCACGGTCACTTTCGCTCATCTCGTAGATATTTTCATTCCCTACGATGACTTTGCCCGCAGTCGGATAATCAATCCCGGTAATCATATTCAGGAGAGTAGATTTACCGCAACCTGATTTTCCAACGATAGATATAAATTGCCCATACTTTATTTGCAAATCGATTGATTTTAG
>JAZFRV010000002.1:0-3522 GCA_036445875.1 Anaerolineales bacterium | reverse complement strand
ATATTTTCCACGATCCTGTATTCGTCAAGAACCTCCAGCGCTCCCATATAGGCAATTCCGCGAACTCCGCCGCCTTTAAAAACCAGGTTCCGGTAAAGATTTCTTTTAAATTCGTGGTCAATAGCTGATTTGATTTTATTAACAAAATTTGGTAAGGCCATATCCAGTCCTATCCAGGTCATACTTAACACTACATACATACGAATATCTATTCACCATGTTGCAGAAAAGAAAAATACTGGAATCAGATTACATAACTATTGGAAACAGTATCCTTGTGGGATACCGTTTCCTCAATCTCCCATCATATTCTCTATTCAAAACCCACTGCCTTGTTAAATCCATTCCAGGCAACTGTATGAAGTATTTTTTTCTTTTCAGGAATTTTTAGGACACGATCCAACCATTCTTCTTCTGCTTCAGCTGCTCTCTGGAAACAAGCTTCTGAAAATACCCTTCGTTCTTCTCGGGAAGCTGTGCTGAGCGATAATCCCCCCTGAATAAATTCCTCTTCCAATTTATCCCTATCTTCCCGATAGGATGAGATTCTACCCGGGTAATTCTCCAGCACTTTTCTGTGCAGGCGCTCATGAGACCAGAATATTGTAGTGGGGTCATACTGACCTTGGGGGAATTGCCCTTGATCGAGAGGAGGAGCATCTACCCAGCAAGGAGTAAAAATACCAGTGCAAGGCGCAGATGTCTCGGTGGCGAAAACTATGGGCCGGCCTTCTTCCAGGGACACAATCATAGAAGCCGTGGTCTGACTGCCACGAATTGGGCCCAAACTGGCATGCATGCAAATATCTGCTCCGGAGAGTCCAACAGCAGGATCGGGGTGAATCCGGTGATCCCGCAAGATTGAGGCCATAGTTTGTACCGTAATATTTCCTGAACTTGACTCCATTAATCCTCTCGACCTGGAGGAGCGCCGGCGTCCATCACTGAAAGTGGTGTAAATAAAATCAGAATAATCATGAGAGATATTGATCTCCTCATTAGATTTTGTAGATCTTTTTTTCAAAGTTTCATCCCGGAAACCTTGCGAGGATCGATCCCATTGATTTTCCAGGGAGAGTAGATTGGATATACTGTAGACCGGGGTTACTTCCCGAGCGGCCCAGTGTCTGTCCACTGTCTCCAGAACCCAGGTCTGGCCGGGTCCAGCAATCAAAAAACTGTTGTGATAATACAATTTACCGGTCTGGACGCAGTTTCCGCCCTGTCCAAATTCTTCCAGCAAGTCAACTATCACACTGACTGCTTCAGAGGGGGTTGCTGCCCGCTCCAAAGCCAAACGCAATAAATCCATTCCCAGCAGGGCAGGTTCTTTATTAGCCGGCACCTTGGAAAAGATCGCTTCATTACCGATCGCCAGGCCGTATTCGTTCACACCCATCTCCCCTCCCCACATCCAGAAAGGTTTTGAAAGAAGGACCGCTATGGTTTCCTTCACCTGGGGAATCTCCAGGTAGGTGCATTGCACTTTTTCCCCCTCAGAATGGCTTTGGGCAGGGAGCCAGGTCAGGTATTGGGCTTCATTGGGTGGACGGTCGGAATTCTTGGCAAATATTGCAGTATTGTTCTTTGTCACTTCAGCACAAGCAATTAAGGTATCACACATAGATTCCTCCTGGACGGATTATACCTGTAAAGCAAAAACGGTTTCCTTTCGGGAAACCGTTTTCTGTACCTAGTAACTGCGATCAATTTAATCTGACACTGGAGGACCAATCCTAATAGATCTGGTTTGGATTTTACTCCGTGCCATCCGGTAAAACATGGCCAGGGTTTCAATGACAGTAACTATCAGAGCAATCACAAATGCTAACCGAAAACCTTGCATGCCTACCAGCTCCCATCCTCCATCTTTGATTCCGGAGATTGCCTCAATAGCTTCGAAAAAACCGACCGATTCCCGAGCTGCCAGCCAGGTATTATGACCCTGAACAAGTAAGGCCAGAACACTGATGCTCAACAGGTTCACAGCAATTTTCACGATCCTCGGGATCAAACTCCAACTTCCCTTCCAGAGCAAGTAGACCTCCAGGGCAATACCAGATAACAGGGATGCTTTGATCCATCCCAGGTGTTGGATCAGGACTGGATTGGGGTAAAACTTACCACCAGGAGTAGTGACGAAGCCAATCCATTGCGGGAAGAAGGTAACCAAAACCAGGATCAGAATACTGAATACCAGGCCAAAGATCAACTCACCTCGTTTAATATCTTCGTCTTCGTTGATCTGGGGCAAGGATTGGGGATCCCAGGGCTCATCATCCAAATCTGGTTTTACATCAAAACGCTGCAGGATGATAAAGGTAATCAATAGCCATCCTAACGAAACCGGGATACTGTTCACCAGGGATCCAAAGATTTCTAGGGTCGAAAAAGATTCCCCGGCAACAAGCATTGCTATGCCCCAAGCCAGGATCTGTGCTCCCACTACAGCAGAAACGACAATCCAGGCAATCATCCTGAACAAGGGATATAAACTGGGACCGATCAGGTACTGTCCCTCCGGGAAATACGATGCGGCTACTTCTCTGGGCTTACGAAATTCCTTTAGAAAATCGGCAACTTGAGATTCTGTTGGATCTGAACCATAACGATCTTCCAGATTATCAACCATTGAGGAACGAAGTTCAGCTTTGATATCAGCCCGATTTTTGCGCGGCAGGTGCCGCCCTACTTCTTGGATATAACGATCAATTAGACTCATTTTGTTCTCCTTCACTGGATATATCATCCAATAATTTCTCCATAACGTTTGTTAGGTTTCGCCACTCCCCGGTCAGATTCACAAGAGTTCTGGATCCTTGGGGACTGATTACATAGTAGCGTCTGGGGCGAGAGCCTTCCACATTCCACTCGCTTTGCAGCAAACCCTGGGACTCCAACCTGCGCAGCAGGGGATACAAGGTACCCTGGTCGATGTCCAATCCTTTTTCAGCCAGGCTACTAATTAATGCGTAGCCATATTTTTCCTCCTTCAATTGGCTGAGCGCGGCCAGGACCAGGATTCCTCGACGGAGTTCTTGGGTTAGCTTAAGATACTGTTCGGATATTGTTTTTTTCATCATCATGTTGAACATTATACAATGTATCACACAGTATTGTCAAGACCCAATTATCACGTATTTTTTAATATTATTGTAACTATATCTTATCGAGGGAATAAAAAACCCCTCGAATACGTCTCCTCCAGGTCATCAATGATGTAAAATGAAGTTATAGGAGGTTAATTCAATGAATGTAAAAAGACTTATTACGATCAACTTATTGTTGATATTGACTATTCTTGTAGCCGCCTGTGGTGGTGAAGAGCCCATCCAGGTCAATCCAGAAGAATCAG
Source organism: Anaerolineales bacterium (assembly GCA_036445875.1). Taxonomy (GTDB): domain Bacteria; phylum Chloroflexota; class Anaerolineae; order Anaerolineales; family UBA11858; genus B10-G9. The sequence goes on along the minus strand of JAZFRV010000002.1, from coordinate 167 downwards.
CTGAACCTATTGCAGATATAGTAAATCCTGCGGCAGTTTACTGTGATGGATTGGGTTATACGATAGAGAATATTACCCACAACGAAGGAGTGGACGCTGACTGCATCTTCCCTGATGGATCAGGTTGCGGCCAATGGGATTTCCTTTCAGGACGCTGCGGTCAGGAA
>JAZFRV010000001.1:0-3596 GCA_036445875.1 Anaerolineales bacterium | reverse complement strand
CCTACCATTAAATGCCAAAAGCGAATCTCCCTCAGCTTTGTCATCTCTCCCTCCTAATAAGCTGCAGCTGATTTAAAGTATGTTTTTATCAAAAGGGGGGCTCTTATTCAGGCTCCTGTAAGGAATTCTTCCCAAACACGGGAGTAAGATTATATCAATCTCATAAGATGGACCTATTTTCGTACACCTTGATGCTGGTGATGCTGGGACATTTCTGGGCGATCTTTTCCGCTTCCTCTAAATTTTCCGCCTAGATACCAATATAACCGGTTATTGCCTCCAAATCCATTGGTAAATCACGTAATCCGGCAGCGGTAATTTCTTTTTCGGAAGCCAATAGGGCTAAACCTTATATCTTACCAACCGGTGCCAGGTAAACCAGGTATTCATCCTCGCCGTCCAGATCGAAGAGAGTGTCAAATGCGGCCTGGTCATAAGCGCCCACTGCGCAGGTGCCAGCGCCAATCGACTCTGCAGCCAGGTACAGGTTCTGGCAAATATGACCGGCATCAAGCAGCATATTTTTATGGGCATGATCCATGTAGCGCCACTCCGCCCGGTAAGGAATACAGCTCCAGGCAAAAACCACTGCAGATTGACCCACAAAACGCTGACCCAGGGCGGCTTTAGCCAGCAGCCCGAGTAAATTATCGGTGGTCTCCAGCAGCAATAGCTGTTGATCAAAAGGCAGGTAGCGGTATAAGCCCGGTTCGAGTCCTTCCACCCGATTGATGGCCAGATAGGTTTCATAGGGATGGCGGGCGCCGGCGGAAGGAACTGGACGCCGGCTGGCATATCCCTCCCCGATTTCGGCGATCACACCCTGGGTGCAAAACAGCAGGTAAGACAGCTCCTCCAGGGAAAGGGATTCTTCGCTGTACTGGCGCCAGCTCTGGCGATCTTGAATCAGTTGAAAATAATCCTTCTTCTGGATCAGGCCTGGATCGGGATCGGGCACATCTATAGAAATTGAGGCACCTTCCGGGATCTCTTTCTGAAGCGGAGGAAAAGACACACCCTTGGCCTGGTCCGAGCGCTGGTGGACGGACTCGGCAAAATCTGATTTCATGAACTCTCGATTGTTGGTTTCAGACATCATTCCTCCTAATATCTATAAAAAAACCTGAGATTAAAATCTCAGGTTTTTTGATCGGCGGCTGCGGAGAACACAATCCCCGCGGTCGCCGGGCGGGTGCATCGGGACACCGGGCAGCGATGGTGAGGTGTTGATTTGGTGGGCAGCGCATACACCTCGTAGTTCTAGAAATACCCACCCTCTCGGACAATTCTCCCCGGACCCGGGCAAAAAATCTTTCTCCTCCTGGACCGGATGCAGGGATAGTGAGCTATCCTTCCGACGTTAATATGTACTCTGTAATGTAGCATGAGAACGGGGGTATGTCAATTCTATCTGACCGAACAACTAACCTGACAAAATTGGGACCTGCCCAGAGGTGGCGGATAAAAGTTCAATTCCTGTTTGATATCAATGCGGATTATTTAAAAACAAAATATTGTCAAATGTTTATTGAATTATCGGGTGGGAGTGATAACCCAACCAACGGCTTATAAGGCCACTGCCTTAAGTTAGAACTATCGAGAGAAGTGGAAAATAGTGTCTACAGGGTATATTGTGTAATAGTTTCTATCCTATATGCACCGGAAAAAGGTATTTGGGTGCCTATGAAGCTTTTGTAAATTGGGTTACCATTTAATCACTCAATCTTTTAATGGTACATCTCAGCCCGAACGTATTGGGCGTGTGGTTTTTTAGTATCGCCAATTATCGAGTTTAAGGAGAAGCGAAAATGAAGTTTAAAACCGATGTGGAGATCATTACCCGGGCGCTTGACAATTTTTATGAGCAATCCATATCCGGCGACGGACATGTTATTCAACAACCTCCTATGAGTGAATTGATAGCTGATCTGGAGCTATCCTCACTTGTTAGAGATGGTGGATTGACAGGGGATAAACTCGCACGATTCATTGATAAATACCTGTTAGCGATCACCCGAATCTACCATCCCGCCAATATCGCCCATCAGCAGGCAGTTCCCCATTACATGGCTGCGCTGGCTGGTATGGTAGATCACTTTGTGAGTAGCGATGGTTCGATTTATGAATTAGGTCCAGCTTCAGTAAGCATAGAATATTTCCTCATCAACTGGTTGTTGGAGAAGGTGGGTTGGAAACCTTCAACCCTGTATCCAGGAACCGAAAAAGATGAAAATTTTGGGGGAGGTATCCTAACCCACGGTGGTTCAATTGCAAATCTAACTGCCCTAATTGCAGCTCGAACCAGGATCGCGCCTGATGTTTGGGAAAAAGGGAATCCGGATAATCTTGCAATACTGGTACCGGCTGAGGCACATTATTCGATTGCGCGTGCGATTGGTATCATGGGTTTGGGACATAACTCCCTTTATCCCCTCGAAGTTGATGAGAGGGGAGTTATTATCCCAGATAGGTTACAGGATTCATATCAACGGGCTGAATCCGATGGGAAACAAATTCTAGCGCTGGTTGCAAATGCAGGCTCAACAGCTGCTGGTTTATATGATCCAATCCAAGAGATCGGTGCATTTTGTCGCGAGCGGAATTTGTGGTTCCATGTCGATGGTGCCCATGGTGGTTCAGTTCTTATTAGTCAAAAATACCGACATCTCATGGAAGGAATTGAACTGGCAGATTCGCTGACCCTGAATGCGCACAAGCTTATGAGAGTTACGGCTTTTTGTACCGCATTATTGGTGCGTGACGCTAGAAATCTCGATCAGGCATTTACCCAGGAAGCCAGTTATATCTTCCATGCAAAAGATCAACCCGGTTTTGATTTCGTTCATCGGACGATTGAATGTACTAAACCTGTTTTGGGGTTAAAATTTTTTATGGTCTTGGGAGCTATGGGAGAGGCAAAATTAGGTGAGTATATTGATCGGCAATATGACCTAACGATAGAAGCTTATGATTATCTACAAAGCTTGGACGATTTTCATTGCCCGGTAAAGCCACAATCCAACATCCTCTGCTTCCAAGTTAAGGGTATAGATGATGGGCATTTGGCGTTGAGAGACAAGCTGCTTGCCCGCGGCAACTTCTATATTTCTACAACTTCAATTAATAACCAACGCTACCTGCGGCTGACTCTGACAAACCCAGCCACAAATATGAATGTGATCAAAAGATTAGTCCACGAAATTCGTGATTTGATAAACGGTAACAAAACTAATACTTAGGCATTTAGCGGGAGGCATTAAGTTAAGGAAAGATACAATCCCGAAGAACCACTACAGGCAAATAAAAATGAGGACCCCTATTTATAGGGCTTTCCAGCCCACACTGATAACCCAACCAATGGTTTAAAAGGCCACTGCTAATTGATCGATCCATCGAGAGGATGGGAATTTAGAGGGTAATAAGGGGGGAAATTATGTATATAGTGTATATACTGTATATTGTTTATATACCGTATGCACCCCATATGCACCCGGAAATTTTGATTTAACAGATATCTATATACAATGGTTCGAGTTCAATCCATGGATGGTATTGGTCTCGAATCGAACCAAAATCCCCTTTGATTTGATGTCAGA